>DASPUW010000086.1:0-3915 GCA_035622675.1 Burkholderiales bacterium
TCGGAGACGCGCAGGCAGCGCCATGGCTGAACCCTATCGGACGCAGACGGCCGGCTCGCACCTGATCGGGCGCGCGGTCATCTACACGCTGCTCGTCCTGTTCGCGCTGTATTACCTCATGCCGCTGTTCGTGATGCTCACCACGTCACTCAAGACTCTGGACGACATCCGCACGGGCAATTTGCTCGCGCTACCGATACAGGTGAGCTTCGACGCCTGGACCAAGGCCTGGGACAGCGCCTGCACCGGCGTCTACTGCGGCGGACTCAAAGGCAACTTTCTCAACTCGGTGAGCTTCGTGCTGCCGGCGGTGATCATCTCCACCCTGATCGGGGCGTTCAACGGCTACGTGCTCACCATGTGGCGCTTCAAAGGCAGCGATCTGCTGTTCACCGCGCTCCTGATCGGCTGCTTCATCCCATTTCAGGTAGTACTGCTGCCGATGGCGCAGACCCTGGGATGGCTCGGCATCGCGAACTCGATCGCCGGCCTCGTCTTCGTGCACGTCGTGTACGGTTTGGCTTTCACCACGCTGTTCTTCCGCAACTTCTACGTGACCGTTCCGATTGAGCTCACCAAGGCCGCGCGCATCGATGGCGCCGGCTTCTTCACCATCTTCTGGCGCATCATTCTGCCGCTGTCGCCGCCCATCATCGTGGTGTGTGTGATCTGGCAGTTCACGCAGATCTGGAACGATTTTCTATTTGGCGTGGTGTTCTCCTCCGGCCAGCGGCAGCCAATCACGGTGGCGTTGAACAATCTCGTGAACACCACGACCGGCGTCAAGGAGTACAACGTCGACATGGCGGCGGCGATCATCGCCGGCCTGCCGACGCTGCTCGTCTACGTGCTCGCCGGCAAGTACTTCGTGCGCGGCCTCACAGCCGGCGCTGTCAAAGGCTGAGGAGACCGCATGGGCTCGCTCTCGATTCGCAACGTGGTCAAGCGCTATGGGCCCGTGCAGGTCCTGAAGGGCATCAACATCGAAGTGTCCGATGGTGAATTCCTGATCCTGGTGGGTCCCTCGGGATGTGGCAAGTCGACGCTGCTCAATATGATCGCCGGCCTCGACACCATCACCGGCGGCGAGATCGCCATCGGCGGGCGCATCGTCAACGACCTGTCGCCCAAGGACCGCGACATCGCCATGGTGTTTCAGTCGTACGCGCTGTATCCGACCATGTCCGTGCGCGACAACATCTGCTTCGGGCTGAAGATCCGCAAGGTGCCGAAGGACAAACAGGACGAGATTGTGGCCCGCGTCGCCAAGACGCTGCAGATGGAGCATCTGCTCGAGCGCATGCCGTCGCAGCTGTCAGGCGGGCAAAGGCAGCGTGTCGCGATGGGCCGGGCGCTGGCGCGCGATCCGATGCTGTTCCTGTTCGACGAGCCGCTGTCCAATCTGGACGCCAAGCTGCGCGTGGAGATGCGGACCGAGATCAAGCTGCTGCATGAACGCCTCAAGGCGACCATCGTGTACGTCACGCACGATCAGATCGAGGCCATGACGCTCGGCGACCGCATCGCGATCATGAAGGAAGGCGAAGTCCGCCAGCTCGGAAGCCCGCAGGAGGTGTACGACAACCCGGCCGATCTGTTCGTGGCGAGCTTCATCGGATCGCCGTCGATGAACTTCATCCGCTGCCCGGTGGTGGCCGACAACGGGGCGGTAGGCGTGGAGTTGCACGAAGGCGCGGAGCGCTTCGTCTTCCACGCCCCGGAACCGCTGCGCGAGGGACTGCGCCGCTCGCTCGGCAAAGAAGTGATCATGGGCATCCGCCCAGAGCAGATCACGGATCGCTCGCCGTGGAGCGGCGAGAATCCGCACGTCGTGTCCCGCTCGGCCAAGATTGAGGTCGTGCAGCCCACGGGCCCCGATACGCTGGCGCTCATCCACCTGAACGGGACACCCGTGACCTGCCGCGTGCACCCCGAGGCAGCGCCACATCCGGGTGAGAACATGAGCCTGATGTTCGACCTGTCGAAGCTCGTGTTCTTCGATCCGGCCAGCGAAAAGCGGATTACCTAGCTCGCTGCAAAACCCGTTTCCAGGGCCGAGGCAAGACCGCGCAGGGCCGGGTTGTCCGCGAGGATGATCCAGACCGGAACCTGCGCCATGTAGTGCGAAAAGCGACCTTTCTGCTCGAAGCGCGAGCGAAACGGCGAATTCAGAAAATAGTCTCCCAGGCGCGGCACGATGCCGCCGCCGATGTACACGCCGCCGCGCGCGCCCAACGTGACCACGAGGTTGCCCGCAGCGGTTCCGAGCACGCCGCAGAACATGCGCAGCGCCTCGGCGCAGTGCGGATCGGCTGAGCTCAATCCCGCCTCGGTCACCTGTTCAGGCTTCAGCGGCTTTCCCGTCGCCCCGTCGAGCGTACACAGCGCCTCGTAGGTGGCCACGAGCCCCGGGCCGCTCGCCAGCCGCTCGGTCGACACGTGTCCAAAGCGGCCGCGCAACACTCGCAGCACGCCGTCCTCGCGCTCATCCATGGGGCTGAACGCGGTGTGGCCGCCCTCGCCCCGGATCGGCACCCAGTTTCCCTGGCAGGGGATCAGGCCCGAGACACCCAGGCCGGTTCCTGCGCCGATCAACGCCAGCGGCGCACCTTCGACGCTGCTGCCGCCACCAACGCTGCGCAGCTCGTCGGGCCGCAACAGCGGCAGCGACAACGCCAGCGCGGTGAAATCGTTGATCACCAGCAGCCGCTTCAACTCGAGCGCGCGGCGCGTCTGCTCGATCGAGAAGACCCACGGACTGTTGGTGAGCTTGACGACATCGCCTGTGACCGCGGTAGCGACGTCGACTGCCGCTTCGCTCACCGCGCTCACCCCAACCCGAGATAAATAGTGGCGCGCAGCCTGTTCGAGCCCGGGGAAGTCCGCGCACAGCAGGCTTTCTTCCTGCTGCGGCCGGTTGGAGTTTGCCGGCAACAGCGCGAAACGGACGTTGGTCCCGCCGATGTCAGCGACCAGTCGCAGGCCGCAGGATTGCGAGCCGGCGGCCATGTCCTACGCGCCGAGTACCCGCTTGGCCGCCGCTACCACGTGATCCGGCGTGAAGCCGAAATAATTGAACACGTCCGCACCGGGCGCCGACTCGCCAAAGCGGTCGATCCCGACCACAGCGCCTTCGAGGCCAACGTACGTGCGCCAGAAGTCGCTCACACCCGCCTCGACGGCGACGCGTTTGACGCCAGGCGTGAGCACCGAATCCCGGTAGCTCTGCTCCTGCCGGTCGAAGCACGTCGTGGACGGCATCGACACGACCCGGGTGCCGATGCTCTCTTCCTGCAGGCGTTTCTGCGCCTGCATCGCGAGCCCCACTTCAGAGCCCGTCGCAATCAGGATCACCCGAGGCGCGCCGCCTGCCGCTTCGGACAGCACGTAGCCGCCGCGCTCGATGGCCGCAATCTGCGCCGCGCTGCGCGCCTGAAATGGCAGGTTCTGGCGCGACAGCAGCAGCGAGGTCGGGCCATCGCGGCGCTCGACGGCCGTGAGCCAGGCGATCATGGTCTCGCACGTGTCGCATGGACGCCAGACCTCCATGTTCGGAATGTAGCGCAGGGTGGCCGGCTGCTCGATGGGCTGATGCGTCGGACCGTCCTCGCCCAGGCCGATGGAGTCGTGGGTGTAGACGAAGATGCTGCCGGCCCGCATGAGCGCCGCAATGCGCAGCGCGTTGCGTGCATAGTCGGAGAAAGTCAGGAACGTGCCGCCGAACGGGATCACCCCGCCGTGCGCCGCGAGCCCATTCAGAATGGCCGACATGCCGAACTCCCGCACGCCGTAGAACAGGTAATTTCCGCCGCCACCGCCGCGGGTCAGCGGCCTGGCGCCGGACCAAAGCGTCAGATTGGAAGGCGCGAGATCGGCCGAGCCTCCGATCAGCTCGGGAAGATTCGGCGCCAGCGC
>DASPUW010000087.1:0-2291 GCA_035622675.1 Burkholderiales bacterium
GCCGTCGCACCAGTGGATGCGATCGGGCCGTGTGAGCTGCGCGATCTGCGCGACCCAGCGCTGCAGGCCGGCATGCCGCACGTAAGCGGGTGAGGCCGGCCTTGCGGGCCGCGTCGCATACAGCCGCGCTTCTTGATTCACCTGTCTCGTCCCCTGTATTGCTCGTGAGCGCGTTGCTTGGAAACGATGTTAGGCGGGGCGGGAGGTGACTGCCAGAACTGTTAAAATTGTATCGCGCTCCACAGGCGCTTTGCCGCGTCATGACCCCCGTTCTGGCCTTCGACATCGAGACGGTCCCCGACACCGTGGGCCTGCGGCGCATCCACGGGCTGGCGCCGGAGATGAGCGACGCGGAGGTGGCCGAGTTCGCCTTTCAGCGCCGGCGCGAGGCGATCGGAAGCGACTTTCTCCAGCTGCACCTGCATCGAGTCGTCGCCATTTCCTGCGCGCTGCGGGAGCGCAACAGCTTCAGGGTATGGTCGCTCGGCGATGTGCGCGACGCGGAAGGCGAGCTGCTGCAGCGTTTTTTCGACGGCGTCGAGAAGTACACGCCGCAGCTCGTGTCCTGGAACGGCGGCGGCTTCGATCTGCCCGTCCTGCACTACCGCGCGCTGGTGCACCGGGTGCGGGCGCAGCGCTACTGGGAGCTGGGCGAGGACGATCGCGAGTTTCGCTACAACAACTACATCAGCCGCTATCACACGCGCCATCTGGACTTGATGGATCTGCTCTCGCTGTATCAGCCGCGCGCAGCGGTTCCTTTGCATGAAATGGCGCGCCTGCTCGGGTTCCCTGGCAAGCTCGGGCTGGACGGTGCGCGGGTGTGGGACGCGTTTCAGCGCGGTGAGCTGGCGGCGATCCGCAGCTATTGCGAAACCGACGCTGCCAACACCTACCTCGTGTTTCTGCGCGTACAGCTGCTGCGCGGCCTGCTGATTCAGGAGCAGTATGAGCGCGAGATCGATCTGGTGCACGACGTGCTGGCGGCCTCCACCGCCGCGCACTGGCAGGAGTTCATCGGTGCCTGGCAATACAAACCTTCCAGCTCTGACCGCCGCCTCGTCTCCGGCTGACGCGTCTGCACCGCAGGTGCTGTCGCTGGCCCAGGACGGGCACGGCGTCGTGCGCTGCGACGGCAAAGTGGTATTCGTCGAAGGCGCGCTTCCCGGCGAGACGGTGGAATTCCAGCGCTGGCGGCGCAAGCCCAACTACGACCTGGCCAACTTGACGCATGTGTTGCGAGAGAGCAGCGCGCGGGTCGCTCCACGCTGCCGTCACTATGAACGCTGCGGCGGATGCAGTCTCCAGCACCTCGATCCGCGCGCTCAGGTGGCGATGAAGCAGCGTACCCTCGAGGACAATCTCGCGCGCATCGGCAAGGTACAGCCGGAGATCCTGCTGGCACCGATCCACGGTCCCTACTGGGGTTACCGGCAGCGCGCGCGGCTTTCCGCAAGGCGTGTTCCCGGGAAGGGCGGCGCGCTGGTGGGTTTTCGCGAACGGCGTGCGCATTTCGTGGTCGACATGGACTCGTGCGAGGTGCTGCCGCCACGTGTATCCGCTCTGATTCCGGCGCTGCGCGAGTTGGTCTCCGGGCTTGCCATCGGTAACCGCATCCCACAGATCGAGGTCGCGGTCGGCGAGAACGCGGTCGCGTTGCTGATGCGAGTGCTCGATCCCCTGGTCGACGCCGATTTTGCCCAGGTACGCGCTTTCTCGCTCCGGCACGACCTTGACGTCTACCTGCAGCCTGCTGGCCCCGACTCGGTGCGGCCGCTCGATCCGACGAACGTACGGCCGCTCACGTACTGTCTGCCGGAGTTCGATCTCACGCTGCGCTTCGAGCCGAACGAGTTCACGCAAGTCAACTTCGACGTCAACCGCGTTCTGGTGCGGCGCGCCGTTGCACTGCTCGACCCGCGGCCGGACCAGCGGGTGGCCGATCTCTTCTGCGGAGTAGGCAACTTCAGCCTGGCGATCGCGCGCCGTGGCGCATGGGTCGAGGGCGTCGACGCCGGCGCCGAGCTCCTTGCACGCGCTGGCGAAAATGCCGACCGCAACCGCCTCGCACACCGTGTCCGGTTTCTCGCGGCCGATCTGATCGGCGCCCCCGCCGCGGCGCTGGCGCGGCTCGGTCGGATCGACCGCATGCTGCTGGATCCGCCGCGCGACGGCGCTTCAGCTCTGGTGCATGCGTTGGGCGCGAACGGGCCGGAGCGAATCGTGTATGTGTCGTGCAACCCCGCCACGCTGGCGCGCGACGCGGGAATGCTGGTGTACGACAAGGGCTA
>DASPUW010000088.1:0-4756 GCA_035622675.1 Burkholderiales bacterium
CTATGCGAGTCGAATTGAGCTACGGAAAGGGCAGCCTTGCGCTGGAGTTGCCCGATGCGGTGAATGCAACGGTGATCCGAAAACCGCCCATGCCCGTTCTGTCGGATCCCATAGGCAGTGTTCAAGCGGCTCTCAACCGACCTGTCGGGTCGCGCCCGCTGGTGGAGGAAGCACGGGAAGCGCGTTCGGCCTGCATCCTGATCTGCGACATCACGCGCCCCGTGCCGAACGGATTGCTGCTGCGTCCTCTGGTCCGCGCGCTGTTGGAAGGAGGACTGTCGCCTGCGAGCATCCGCGTACTGGTGGCGACCGGCCTGCACCGTCCGAACCTGGGCATTGAGCTCGAAGAACTGGTGGGCGACAGCTGGGTATTGCGTACCGTGGCGGTCGAGAACCACTTCGCGCGCAACGACGCCGATCACGTCCTGCTCGGCACCACGCGCGCGGGAACCCTTGTGCGGCTCGACCGGCGGTTCGTAGAAGCCGACCTGAAGATCGTCACCGGCCTGGTGGAACCGCACTTCATGGCCGGTTATTCGGGCGGACGCAAAGTAATCGCGCCGGGAGTCGCACACGCCGAGACCATCACGACATTCCACAACGCGCGTTTCATGTCGGATCCCCGCGCCGAGAACTGCGTACTGGAGGGCAATCCCCTGCATCGAGAGCAGCTGGAAATCGTGCGCATGCTGGGCCGTGTACTTGCTGTCAACGTCGTGATCGACGAGCACCGGCAGCTGTCGTTCGTCAATTTCGGGGAAGTAGTCGAGAGCCATCTGCAGGCAGTCGAGTTCATCCGCGGTTTTGCCCAGGTCCCGGTCCCGCGTCGCTTCAAGACGATCGTGACGAGCGCTGCGGGGTACCCGTTGGACAAGACCTACTATCAAACGGTGAAGGGGATGGTCGCCCCGATCGACATTCTGGAGAGCGGCGGGAACCTCATCGTTGCATCCGAGTGCTCCGAGGGCATGGGCTCGGCGGAGTACATCGACGCGCAACGGCGCCTGCTCGCGCTCGGGGCTGATGACTTCTATCGCGACATCAGCCGCAAGACTCACGCGGACATCGACGAATGGCAGACGCAGATGCAGCTCAAGCCGATGCGGGTCGGCGGTATTCACCTTTACACGACGGGCCTCACGCACGCCGACCGCACGCTCACCGGCGTGCAGATGGTCGATTCCGTAGCGGATGCGCTGGCGCGCTGCGTTCAGAGTGTCGGCGATCCGCACGTCGCCATCATTCCTGAGGGTCCATACGTCGTTCCGGTATTCCAGCCGACTGGCTAGCGCACGGACGCGGTCCCTGCTCTCACCAAGAAAAAAAGGGGCAGTGAGCTTTCGCCCACCGCCCGGCACGACCCAGGCGGGTCAGAGGAGGACAAAGGGACTGCCGCGGGAAACCCCCCGCGGGACCGGGCCCGTCAAAGCCGCAACCCCACGATCAACACAATAAGCTCACTTGCGCCACACGACTTGAAGCGCCTTGCTGGAGCTTGGAACATTCTTGTCACGCCCGAAACTGCTTCGGCGTCACGCCGAGCAGACGCTTGAAATGCCGCGTGAGGTGGCTCTGGTCGGCAAAGCCCACGGCGCTCGCCACTTCCGCGAGCGAACGTTCACCAGAGCCTGCCGTCAGAAGCGAGCGGGCGCTGTTGACGCGCACCTGGATCAGATACTGATGCGGTGCGACGCCCAGCGTCTGCTTGAACAGGCGAGTCAGATGAAATGGGCTCAGGTGCACCGCTGCCGCGATGTCGCTCAGCGTCACCTCGCGCGAGTAGTTGTCCTGCATGTAGCGCACCGCTTCCGCCACGGCACGGGAGTAAAAACCCATCCTCCCCGCCGTCGCGACAGCGCCGGTGTCGGCTATCGTCTCGTCGGGCATCGAGCAGGCGCCGAGCGTTCGCCCGTCCGCGCATTGCGCGTAGTTGCGCAGCAGATGCACGGACAGGATGTTGGCGAGAGATTCGGCATACAACCTGCCGCCCGGTTCGCGACGCACGGCTTCGCGCGACAGTACCCCGGCGATGTTGGTGATTGCCGCGTCGCTCACGCGCTCGCTGAACACCAGCCGGTAATCGTCCGCCTGCAAGCCGAAAACCTCCTCGGCCACCCGATCGACAAAGGCGGGTTCCAGAGCGAGCACGGAGAAGCTGATGCGCGTCGACCATGTCCAGGTCACGGGCGTGCCGCTGGGCACGACCGCCACGCAGCCGGAGCTGAGCTCGAGCTCGGCCGTCTCGCCCCCAAGCACGCGCACCATGCGTCCGCCGCCAAGACCGACGAAAATCAGATGGTGGCGGCTGCCCTTGGGCAGCGCACGCGACGATGCCGGGCTGTCGTAGCGCTCGAAGTTCAGCGTCGACCAACCCAGGCCGCGGCTCGACAGCCTTACCGCTCTGGCGCGTGCCGGCGCGAAAACCACGGCGTCGTCCACCGCGGAGTCGGCCATCAGAACCGCATCAGAGTCGGATAAGCTCATATGCATCTTCTTGATTAGATGGATCGGCGTCTCGCAAGTCGCGATCCTCTGCTGCTATGCGCAACTCCATTTGCCACACTATAGCTTCTTATTTGATTTATCCTTAGGTTAACCAACTTGCGCATTGCGATTAGAACGCTCTGGCCATACTGTAAAAAGGCAGATGGGAAGCATATGAGTTATTCCAAAATAGCATGAGCGGCTGCTCACTCGCATTGGTCTCGCGCAAGCTTCTGATCTATCTCGCTGTCCTTGAGACCGGTAGACTGGTCGGCGCTTGACGCCCCACACACAAAAGGGCCGCTTATGCTGGGTTCCCGCATCGAGGTGAATATCGCCGGAGGGCTCGACATCCCCCTGCCGAAGATGGTGAACGTGCGCCAGAAGTTCGAGGCCACGCGTTTGCATGACATCTCGGCCGCCGTCGCGGACCAGTTTCGGCGACCGGAGGTGTGCGGCCGGGTTCGGCCGGGCCAGGTGATCGCGGTGGGTTGCGGCAGCCGCGGAATAGCCAACATTGCAGAGGTCGTGCGCTGTGTCGTCCGCGAGCTGCACGCTCTGGGCGCCAAACCGTTCCTGTTCCCGGCAATGGGCAGCCACGGTGCGGCCACGGCCGAGGGGCAGAAGAAGGTGCTGGAGAGCTACGGCATTAGCGAGGCGGCCGCCGGGGCCCCGATCCGGGCCAGCATGGACACCGTCGTCGTCGGTCATCTGCCCGATGGAACACCCGTACAGGTCGACAAGTACGCGGTCGAAGCCGACGGCATCGTGATCATCAACCGCATCAAGCCGCACACGGGGTTCCGCGGGCCAACCGAAAGCGGGCTTACCAAGATGCTTTCGATCGGAATCGGGAAGATCGCTGGAGCAGCCAGCTACCATAGCCACGGAATGGATCGCTTCCCCGAGCTGCTACCTCAAATCCGCGACGTGGTGATCGGTGCGTGCCATGTTCTGTTCGGCGTAGGCATCGTGGAGAACGCCTACGATGAAACTGCCCTCATCGAGATCGTTCCGGCCGACCAACTTGCCGCGCGCGAGCCCCAGCTGCAGGCCCTCGCCAAGCAATTCATGCCGCAGCTCTACTTCGAAGAGATCGACGTGCTGATCATCGATGAGATGGGCAAGAACGTGAGCGGCGCGGGCTTCGACCCCAACATCACCGGACGCAATCGGCGCGCGGTGAAATGGGTGGCGAAGCCCCTCGTGAAGAAAATCGTCGTGCTGGGCATAACCCGGGAGAGCATGGGCAACGCCACCGGCATCGGCTCGGCGGACGTGGTCAGCATGCGCGTGTGGCGCGATTTCGACGTGCCGTCGACCTACGCCAACATCATCACCTCGGCCAATCTCGACGGCGCCGCTATTCCCATCGTCATGAACAGCGACCGCGAAGCGATATGTCTCGCTGTGAAGACGGTGGTGCGGGTCAAGCCGGAGAACTGCCGGGTCGTCCGCATCAGAAACACGCTGCACCTCTCCGAGATCCAGGTGTCCGAACCGATGCTCGACCTAGTGCGCCAGCATCCGGAGCGGTTCGAGCCGATTTCGGCACCTGCACCCTTCGCCTTCGATGCCGGCGGAATGCTGGCTCCGCTGCTGCGGACCCCTCACGCCGCCGCCGCCTAGGTCAGCTGTTCGAGTCAACGAGCGCTTCGGGAAGCGCGTTATAGCAGCGCGGCTGTGTGCCGGCCCTGAAAGCCGCCGCTCCGCGAGTCACTGCGCCCGCAATCCTGGGTGGATCTGCAGTTCTGCTACCGTGAAAAGGGGAAACACGATGAGAAGATTGATTCTGTTGATTACGCTTGCCGCTCTGTCCGTTCCCGTGCTGGCCGCTACGGCGCAGCAAGAGAAGATGAAGACCTGCAACGCCGAGGCGAAAGCCAAGGGGCTCAAAGGTGACGCGTACAAGAAGTTCCGGGACGACTGCCTCAAGGCCAAGCCGGCAGAGGCGGCGCCCGCTCCCGCGGCGGCCGGCGCCGACACAAAGAAGCTGACGCCCCAGCAGGAGAAGATGAAGAGCTGCAACAGCCTAGCGTCGTCGCAGGGCCTTTCCGGCGACGCGCGCAAGAAATTCATGAGCAGCTGCTTGAAGGGTTGATTCTCGGCAGTATCGCTTCACTGCGGAACGCCCCGCCACGCGGGGCGTTCCCGTTTTCAGACCGATGGCGTGTGCGTAGTCAGCACGCCGTCGCGGGCAGCTGATCTTCAGCCAACCGTCACGGGAACATACAAGCGCATCTCGCCGCGCTGGATCAGCAGCGCCAACGGC
>DASPUW010000089.1:0-5246 GCA_035622675.1 Burkholderiales bacterium
TCGTCTTTCACCGCGTGATCGATGGTTTCATGGCGCAGGGCGGCGACCCGACCGGAACCGGCAGCGGTGGTTCCGGAGTGAAACTGCCGGCCGAGTTTACCAAGGAGCCGTTCGTGCGCGGAACTGTCGGCATGGCGCGCGCGGCTAGTCCTGACAGCGCCGACTCGCAGTTCTTCATCTGCTTTGCGCCCGCGTCGTTCCTGAACGGTCAGTACACGGTGTTCGGGCAGGTGGTGAGCGGTATGGAGTATGTGGACAAGATCAAGAAGGGCGATGCGGCTGCCAACGGCATCGTCAGCAACCCCGACAAGATCATTCACATGCGCGTTGCCGCCGACGAGAAAAAGTGACGACGAGGTCGGCAGCCATGCGATGATGAGGAACCTTCTACCGGCTTCCGCTTCTGATCAATGAGAGATGGGGTGATCCGCAGCGCGGCTCGCACCCAGGTGCTCGGGGCGGCCGCAGGATTTCTTGTTCTGGTTGCAACTGCCGCTCACGCGGATCGGCTCGCGCTGGATGCCCTCGTACAGGAGGGCGATCTGATCCTGGACGAAGCGGCGCAGCTCGCGCCCGCAAACAAGCTCTTGGCCGAAGAAGGGCTCGAGGTCGCCGGCGCCGACAAAGCATTACGCGAGGAGGTCCAGGCCCTGAACCGCGACATCACGCAGTTCAACGCCGCGATGGTAGAGCACAACGAGAGCGTTCAGACGCTGCGTGCGCAATGCGGCGGGGACACCGTGGATAGCACCTCGGTGGAAGCGTGCAATGCGCGCCTGACACAGTTGCACGACCAGGCCGGCCTGCTCGACGACGAGCGCCTGCAGATCCGTGTGCGCCAGGAGGACCTGAATGCGCGCGTACAGAAGCACAACGAAAGGACCCGCGACTATGCCAGCCGCAAGCGAGAGCAAGACAGGATCGACAAGCTCCATCAGGGCGATGCGGAGGACTGGCTTGCACGCGCGCGACGCCTCTTGGCTTCGCAGGATTTCGCGGGCTGGCTAGCGCAGGCTGGTAACCCGGCGCCGTGCGGCGCCGAGCAGATGAAGGACATTGCGGGATCGGCGGTACAGACCGCTGTGGAGCGCGCCGAGGCATGCTTGAAGGCGGTGAAGGCGGGCAGCAAGTAGGACGCCCACACCACCCCGCCCACTGCGTGGGCACCCCTCCTCGTGAGAGGAGGGGAAAAATTCTTACCTTCTCCCCTTCTTGGTTAAGGAGGGGTGGCACCGAAGGTGACGGGGTGGTTCGCCCACTCCCTCCACCCCGCCTGCTGACGCAGGCACCCCTCCTCCGAGAGGAGGGGAAAAATTAATTCTTACCCCCCTGCGCCGTGCGAATCGCGCGCCACACCCGCTCCGGCGTGGCGGGCATCTCGATGTGCTTGACGCCGAGCGGCCGCAGCGCATCGAGCAGCGCGTTGATCACCGTCGGTGTTCCGCCCACCGTCCCGAGCTCGCCCACGCCTTTCGCGCCGAGCGGATTGATCTTGCACGGCGACGACTCGTCGGTGAACGTCGAGAAGCTGGGTACGTTGTCGGCGCGCGGCATGCAATAGTCGAGGAAGGATCCTGTGACGAGCTGGCCGCTGTCGGGATCGTAGCGCGTGTCTTCCAGCAGCGCCTGCCCGACGGCTTGTGTGATGCCGCCATGAACCTGGCCCGCGACGATCATCGGGTTGACCACCCGGCCTACGTCGTCCACGGTGGTGTAGCGAACGACGTCGGTCGTGCCGGTTTCAGGATCGACCTCCACTTCGCACACATGACAGCTGTTGGGCCAGGATGGGCCGCCCACCTTCTGCAGCGTCGAAATCGCGATGCGCTTCTCGGGCTGCCGCCCCGCCAGGTCGAAGAGGCCGATGCCGACGTCAGTGCCGGCGACGGTGAAGCGGCCCTCCTTGTAGACGATGTCGGGGCCAGCAGCTTCCAGCGCATCGGCCGCGAGCTGCCGACCTTTGTCGATCGCGTCGTTCGACGCCGTGAGCATGGCCGATCCGCCGATATAGAGCGAGCGGCTGCCCATGCTGCCCAGGCCTTTCGCAATGTCGCTGTCGCCTTGCATGATGACAATGTGCTCGGGGTCGATGCCGAGCGTCTCTGCGATGATCTGCACGTAGCTCGTCTCGATGCCTTGTCCCATCGCCTGCATCGCGGTGCGGACCACGACGCGCCCATCCGCTTCCACATCCAGAGTGATGGCTTCTTCGTGCACCACCCCGGTCCATTCGAGGAACGAGGACAACGCCCGTCCGCGTAGGCGGCCGCGCTTGCGCGATTCCTCGCGGCGCTGCGCATATCCGTTCCAGTCTGCATGAGTCAGGATGCGCTGCAGGATGTTCGCGAAGTTGCCGCTGTCGAACGTTTCGCCCATCGGCGTCGTATAGGGCATTGCGCTGGCCGGAATGAGATTGCGCCGGCGCAGCTCCGCCGGGTCGATCTGCATCTCGGCCGCGGCCTGGTCCATGAGGCGCTCGATGAGAAAGATCGCCTCGGGGCGGCCTGCTCCGCGGTAAGCCGACACCAGATTCGTGTGCGTGAGCACCGCCCGCGCGCGCAGGTCCAGTGTCGGAACGTGGTAGACACCGGTGATTACTTTTGGACCAATGGCTACCACGATGATCGCGCCGGGGCTGCTCCCGTATGCGCCAATGTTGCCCACGATGTCGATCTTCAATCCGAGGATCTTGCCGTCCGCGTCGAACGCGAGCTGCGCCTCGTTCGTCTGGTCGCGCCCGTGCGATGCCGCAAGGAATTCTTCGCTCCGGCTTGCGCGCCAATGCACGGGCTTTCCGACTTTGCGCGCCGCGTACGCGCACACCGCGTCCTCGGGGTAGAGCATGGTTTTCATGCCGAAGCCGCCGCCCACGTCGGGCACGCGTACGCGCACGCGATCCATCGGCACTTTGAGAATCGCTTCCGCCAGCGTCTGCTGCAGACCCGCCGGGTTCTGGCAGCTCGTTTGGAGCGTGATGCGGCCGCTCGCCGCATCGAATTCCGCGACGCTGCCGCGCGGCTCCATGGTGACTGGAACAAGGCGCTGGTTGTAGAGAGAGAGCTTGGTAATGTGCTTCGCCTTCGCGAACGCGGCCGCGCACTCGTCCGGCTTGCCCCATTGCATCTGCGTCGCCACGTTGCCGGGCGCCTCATTCCACACCTGCGGCGCGCTCTTCGCCAACGCGCCTTCGATCGTCGTCACGGCGGGAAGAACCTGATACTCGACGGCGACCTGCTCGGCGGCATCTTCCGCCTGCAGACGCGTACGGGCGATGACCGCGGCGACCGCCTCGCCAACGAAACGGACGTCGCCGACGGCAAGCGGGTAGTAGGGCGGCGCCCCGGCGGGCTTTCCATCGGCGCCTACCAACCCCGGCCCGAGCGGAAACGCGCCGACTCCGTCTTTGGTCAGCTCCGCGCCGGTCAGCACTGCAACGACCCCAGGCACGGCCATCGCCGCCGCCGTGCCGATCGAAACGATGCGCGCATGCGGATGCGGGGAACGCACGAACGCCATGTGCAGCTCGTTGGGTAGCGAGACATCGTCGATGTACTGGCCCGTGCCGGTGATGAGCCGCTGGTCTTCGCGCCGCTTGAGCGCCTGGCCGATTCCAAACCTGGTCATTGCAACGATCCTGTGTTGAGTTAGCTCAGCAGGCGGATTCTAAGCTATCTGCACCAGCGCCGGCGTATACTTATGCGGCGTCCGACGAGGAGAGCACGCCATGAAGCTCACGCAAGCGCAGATCGACGAGTTCGAGCGCGACGGATATCTGTTTTTCCCCAGCCTGTTCACGCCGGCCGAGATCGACGTTTTGAATCGCGAGGTGCCGGCGCTCTACGCGCAGCAGCGGCCGGAGAACGTGCGCGAAAAAGGCAGCGATGCGGTCCGCACGAATTTCGCCGCACACATGTACAGCTACCCCTTCGCCAGGCTGGCGCGCCATCCGCGCATGGTCGAGCCGGTCGTCGATCTGTTCGGCGAGGCGGTTTACATGCACCAGTTCAAGATCAACGGCAAGATGGCGTTCGACGGCGACGTCTGGCAGTGGCACCAGGATTTCGGCACGTGGATGAACGACGATCTCATGCCCGAGCCGCGCGCGATGAACGTCGCGATCTTCCTGGACGAGGTGAACGAGTTCAATGGCCCGCTGATGTTCATTCCAGGCAGTCACAAGCTGGGCGCTTTGGAAGCGTCACACGACTTGACGACCACAAGCTATCCGCTGTGGACCATCAACCACGACAGCATCCGCCGGCTGGTCGAGCGCGGCGGCATCGTGGCGCCGAAGGGGCCGCGCGGTTCGATGATCCTGTTCCACTCCTGCCTGGTGCACGCGTCGACCTCGAACCTGTCGCCCTGGAACCGCATCAACGTCTATCTGAGCCTGTGCGCGGTGTCCAATCACATCCGCCGCTTCAAGCGCCCGGAATACATCGCCCACCGCGACTTCACGCCGATCCGCTGCCTGCCGGACGATTGCCTGCTGAAGGATTACGACGTCGCGCTGCCGTGGAAGGACGGGACGCCGGAGTCGGCCCTCAAGCCACTGCTGGCTGCTTGATGCGGGCTGCGGCTTCACCCTCACCCCAACCCTCTCCCTTCGAGGGAGAGGGAGCTGTAGATCTATTCCCTGTGCCTTGCGGGAGAGCGCTCCACCAAACCATTCCCTCTCCCGTTGCGGGAGAGGGCGCGACCAAACCATTCCCTCTCCCGTTGCGGGAGAGGGCGCGACCAGACCATTCCCTCTCCCCTTTGCGGGAGAGGGCTAGGGTGAGGGGTATATGAATCTCTACGCCAAGCTGCGCGAGCGCGCCGCGCAGGGCAAGCCCGTTACCGTAGGTGTAATCGGCGCGGGAAAGTTCGCTGCGATGTATCTCGCGCAGGTCCCGAAAACGCCCGGCGTGCATGTGGCGGGCATCGCCGATCTGTCGCCGTCCAACGCGCGCACGAATCTCGAGCGCGTGGGCTGGCAAGCGCCACGCTACGCAGCGGCGTCGCTCGACGCCGCCTTCACATCCGGCTCTACCCATATCGGCGACGACTGGCAGGCGCTGGTTGCGCACCCTCGCATCGATGTCATCGTCGAGGCGACCGGCAAGCCGATCGCTGCGGTGGACCATGCGCTCGCCGCGTTCCGGCACGGCAAGGACGTTGTCATGGTGACGGTGGAAGCCGACGCGTTCTGCGGGCCGCTGCTGGCTCGCCGCGCGCACGAGGCGGGCGTCGTCTATAGCCTCGCA
>DASPUW010000090.1:0-18652 GCA_035622675.1 Burkholderiales bacterium
GGCCGACGGCAGCGTGGATCAAACGCAGGCGCTGTTCCTCAATGACCTGCTGGATCTTGCACAGACCGGAGACCTGCGCGCCATGTACGACGCGATGGACAATGACAACCGCAACCGGGGGAAGCGCGAAACCGTTTGCTATTTGCTCAGGCGAGGAAGCGCGACCCGTCCGCTCCTGATCGAGATCGAAAACATCCAGTGGGCTGACAGCGTCACGCTCGCGCATCTGGCCGCCCTGGCTGTGACTGTGGCCGAGGTGCAGGCGCTGCTGCTCATGACCTCACGGCTAAGCGACGATCCTCTCGACCAGCCTTGGCGAGCTGCCAGCCAAGGCAGCCCGCTGTCTACCATCGATCTCGCACCACTGCGGACGGAGGAGGCCTTCGATCTAGCGCGGCACTATCTTGATGTCAGCGCAGAGGTCGCCCGGCGTTGCGTCGAACGAGCCGCGGGGAACCCTCTCTTTCTGGTGCAACTGTTGCGAGCTGCCGCAGAGTCCTCCGGGGACAGCGTGCCCGGTTCTGTACAGAGCCTGGTGTTGGCGCGGGTAGATCGGCTCGCTGCTGAAGACCGGCAGGCGATCCAGGTAGCATCGGTTTTTGGTCAACAATTTTCGCTCTCCGCCTTGCGGGTTTTGCTCGGCAACCCCGCGTACCGATGCGATGGACTGGTTACCCATCAGCTCGTGCGCCCGGAGGGCGAGGGTTATCTGTTCGCGCACGCCCTTATCCAGGAGGGCGTTTATGGTTCGCTGCTCATCGCACGGCGCGCAGAATTGCATCGCCGGGCGGCTGAATGGTTCGCTTCACGCGACCTTCCCCTGCGCGCGGAGCATCTGGACAGAGCCAAAGACTCTGCGGCACCGCACGCATTCTTGGACGCAGCACAAGATCAAGCGGCAGCATTTCGCTACGAGCGAGCGCTAGCGCTTGCCGAGCGCGGACTTCAGGTGGCGGGCGAGTCCGCCGTGCGCTTCGCTTTGTCCTGTTACGTGGGAGAGTTGCGCCGCAGGCTCGGCCGTAATCCCGAGTCCATCGAGGCTTACCGCGAAGCCGAACGGGCAGCGGTCGATGATGTGCAACGTTGCCGGGCCTGGCTCGGTCAAGTCGAGGGCATGCGGCTGGTCGACCGTCACCAAGAAGCCCTGGCGCTGCTGGAGCAGACCGAGAAGGTAGCCAGCGAGAACCACTTGGCGGCCGAACTGGCGCAGCTCCACTATTTGCGGGGAAATATCTGCTTCCCGCTGGGTGACCTCGAGGGCTGTCTTCGAGAACACGGGGCCGCCTTGAAGTGGGCGCGCGAGGCGGGCGCGCCCGAGGCGGAGGCGCGTTCGCTTGGCGGGCTAGGGGACGCGCACTATCTGAGCGGCAGAATGCGGACCGCATACGAGAGTTTTCAGGGCTGTGTAGACCTTTGCCGCCAGTATGGCTTGGGGCAGGTCGAGGTCGCCAATCTGCCCATGGTCGGGTGGAGCGGGATGTACACCGACTTGAACCGCGCACTGAAGAACGCCGAAGGGGCCGCCGAAACTGCAGCGAAGGGCAGGCACTACCGCGCCGAATCGCAAGCTCGCAGTCTGGTCGGTTTCATCAAGACGGAGATGGGAGCGTTTCCGGCTGCGCAGGAGCAACTAAACCTGGCCCTAGCCCTAGCTCGGAAGTTGAGCCTAAGAAGATTCGAGGCGCACTTTTTGTGTGACCTCGCGCGGCTCGCGCAAGCAGAGGGAAACAACTCCGAAGCCTTAAAGCTGATAGAGCAGGCCTTAAGCATCTGTCGTGACGCCGGGATGAAGTACATCGGGCCCTCGGTTCTGGGATGCCACGCCCGCATCGCCGAAGACAGGGAGACCTGGAGCCGCGCCTTGAACGAAGGAGAGACCATCCTTCAGAAAGGATGCGTCAGCCACAACTACCTCTGGTTCTATCGCGACGCCATCGAGGTCTGTCTCACCGCAAGCGAGTGGGACATGGCAGAACGCTACGCAGTGGCGCTGGAGCGTTACACGCATCCCGAGCCGTTACCCTGGTCCGACTTTTTCATCGCGCGGGGGCGTACCCTGTCTGCACACGGCAAGGGGCGGCGCGACAATGCTCTCCCCTCGATACTGCGTGACCTGTCAAGTGAAGCGCAACGCTTTGGACTCAAGCTGGCGGGGCGGGCAATCGAGGATGCGCTTTGCGCCGGGTGATTTGCCTCCTGTGGCATCACGCCCCTGAGGAGCCTCCTCCAATAATAGATCGCTGAAATCCGTTAACGCCCCGCCGCCCGGCTCGCGGTTGCGTCCTGCTCACCACCGGCGGCCAGAAAAATCCCGGCCAGCAGCAGCGCGAAACCAGCGAGCTGCAGCGGCGCGAAGCCCTCATCAAAGATGAGCAGAGCCAGCAGCGCGGAACCGATCGGCTCGCCCAGGATCGACACCGCGACGAAGGTCGCTGACAGATGGCGCAGCGCCCAGTTGAAGGCCGTATGACCGAGCAACTGCGGCCCCAGCGCCAAGCCGATCATGGCGGCGTAGGCGAGGGCTGAGTAGCCGGCCAGCGGGTACCCGGCGATGCCCACGACCATCATCAGCACCAGGGCCGCGGTTCCGTAGGCGAGCCAGATGTAGACGAGCAAGCCGACGCGCGGCCGCAGCGCCCGCCCGATCAGCAGATAAGCCGACGCGGCCAGCGCGCCCAGCAATGCAAGCAGGTTCCCGCGCAGCGGATCGGGTTGCAGGCCGGCGCTGCCCGCGGAGCTGTCGCTGGCGAAGATGCACGCCCCGCCTGCCAGCGTCAGCGCAATCCCGCCGATGGTACGCGGCCCCATGCGCTCTCCGAGGATCAGCAGCGACGCGAGCCCGACCCACAGCGGATTGGTCGTGACCAGAGCGGTGCTGCTTGCCACCGAGGTGTACGCCAGCGATGCGATCCACGACCAAAAATGCACCGCAAGGGCAGTCCCGGACAGCAGCGCGAGGGCGAGATCGCGACGCCGCAGCGCTTGCAGCTCTCCCGACGCGCGCGCCCACACCAGCGGGGTGAGCAGAGCCGCTGCGAGCCCGAGCCGTACTGCGGCGATGGTGAGAGACGGCACCGCCTGCCCCTGCGCGTAGCGGATGAGAATGGACGCAGTGGACACTACGCCGACGCCGAGCGCGAGGACCGCGTAGGGAGTGAACGCCGTGGTGCGCATCATCGAGCTCTTATAGCACACGCCGAGCGGCATTCAGTGCATGGGTCCGCGCAACACGCTACCATCGGCTCGCCACGAACCGACGGAGAGGATGATGAGCAAGATCAACAAAGTGGAGGTGCACGCATTCGAGTTCGACGCCAGGAATCTACGGGCAGTCGGCGGCGGGGTCGGGGCTTTCGGTTTCGCGCGCGGCGCCAAGGCCCGCCTCATGCGCTATGCCGTCGCCATCATGACCGACAATGGCTTGCGGGGAGAGTACGTGACGCACTGGGTGGGCTCGTCCGCCGCCTTGGGACAAACGCTGATGCTGGCCCCGTCCTTGATCGGCCGCGAAGCGGAAGAGCGCGAGGGGATCTACGACGACTTGAAGCGCAGCGCGCGGCAGTTCGACCACATGGGACACGGACCTCTGGATATCGCGCTGTGGGATCTGGCCGGGAAGAAACTGAACGCCTCGGTGTCCGAGCTGCTAGGCGCGCACCGCAAGCGCCTGCCGGCCTACGCCAGCACCTACCACGGCGACCACAACGGCGGCCTGGACAGCAAGGAGGCCTTCGCGGACTTCGCGCAGCAGTGCAGCGAGATCGGCTACCGCGCTTTCAAGATCCACGGCTGGAACGAAGGCGATAGATACGTCGAAGCAGAGAACCTGCTCAATGTGCGCAAGCGCGTCGGCGACAAGATGGAGCTGATGATCGACCCCGCTTGCGAGCTCCGTACCTTCGCCGATGCCCTGTACGTGGGACGCGCCTGCGACGAAGCGCGTTACTTCTGGTACGAGGACCCGTTCCGCGACGCCGGCACTTCGGCTTTCGCGCACAGGAAGCTGCGGGAGATGATCACGACGCCGCTGCTGCAGACCGAGCATATCCGCGGAGTCGAACCGAAGGCCGATTTCATCGTCGCGGGCGGCACCGACTTCGTCCGCGTCGATCCGGAGTACGACATGGGCATCACCGGGGCCATGAAGATCGCGCACCTGGCCGAGGCGATGGGACTGGACGCCGAAGTCCACGCATGCGGCCCCGCGCACCGCCACTGCATGGCTGCGATGCGCAACAGCAACTATTACGAAGTCGCGCTGGTCGGACCAGATTGCCCGAACGCGGTGCCGCCGGTATATCAGTGTGGCTATAACGACCAGCTCGATTGCGTGGACCGCGAAGGCAAGGTGGGCGTGCCGCAGGGGCCGGGACTGGGCGTGCGGTACGACTGGGACTTCATCGCGCGCAATCGTGTCGCGTTACACGAGATCAAGTGACGGCGACGGCGCGAGCCGCCGCGTCAGTGGAGCTGTTCGGGCGGGATCGGCGCGACCGGCAGCGCGACGACTTCGATGCCTTCCTGGCGCAGCTCTTCGACTTCCTGCTTGGAGGCTTGGCCGCGGATCGCGCGCTCCGGCGCCTCTCCGCTGTGAATCAGCCGCGCTTCTTCGGGAAAGCGCTCGCCCACGTCCTCGGCGTGCTGGAGTGCATACTCGACCACTTTGGCGCGCAGCTTCGCCATGAAGTCGGGGCCGCCGGTGACGGCGGTCTCCTTGGACGCGCCGGCACGCGTCACGTTGACGTACGGCGCGCTCGGCAACCTGGCCACCGAAGATGAGCCGCACACCGGGCAGAACACCTGTCCTCCCTGATGCTGATGCTGGAACGCTTCGGGCGAAGCGAACCAGCCTTCGAACTCGTGCGCGTTATCGCAGGAAAGATTGTAAACGACCACGTTGGACCGGCGGATATTGGGGCGGGAGCGTCCCCACCCGCGAGTCTAGGTGCAGCTGGGCGGGGGCGCAAGGGCGCGGGAGAGTTGACAAGCAAGCTGGATTCCGGTTAGGCGCTCGCCGCTCCAGTGCAACGGTTGCTGCCGCTTCATTATTTCTAGTCGCGCATGTTGCTGGCTGATCTGACCGAGACGGTGCGCCGCGTAGCCGGCACCGCTCGACGCAAAGAGAAAGTCGACGCGCTCGCTCAATGCCTGCGCCGCTTCGAGGCCGCCGAAATCGAGATCGGGGTTGCTTTTCTTTCCGGCGAGACGCGTCAAGGCAAAACGGGCGTTGGCCCGTCGATCGTCACGCGCGCGCGTTCCGTCGCCGCAGCCGCCTCACCTTCTCTCACGCTCGCGCAGGTCGATGAAAGTCTCCAGCACATCGCGCGCGCCAGTGGCGCCGGTTCAATCGGCGCGCGCACACGACTGCTGTCCGAGCTGCTCGGTCGAGCAACGGACGCCGAGCAGCAATTCCTGGTTCGCCTGCTGTACGGCGAGCTGCGCCAGGGGGCGCTCGAGGGCGTGATGCTCGAGTCCATCGCGCAAGCATCGCAACTTGCGCTGTCCGACGTGCGCCGCGCCGCGATGCTGGCCGGCGGATTGAGACCGGTGGCGCGCGCGGTGCTGCTCGAAGGCAGCGCCGGGTTGCATCGCTTCTCGCTCGAGCTGTTCCGCCCGCTGCTGCCCATGCTGGCGCAGCCTGCGCTCGATGTGGAACAGGCGCTGGAACAGCTCGGAACGGCCGCCTTCGAGTGGAAGCTCGATGGCGCGCGCGTGCAGGTGCACAAAAGGCTCGACGAGGTGCGCGTGTACAGCCGCGGTTTGAACGATGTCAGCGCGGCCGTGCCCGAGCTCGTGGCGAGCGGGCGGGGATTGCGTTCGCGCGCGCTGATTCTCGACGGCGAAACCATCGCACTCAAGCCGGACGGGCGCCCGCATCCATTCCAGGTCACCATGCGCCGCTTCGGACGCAAGCTGGACGTCGAGGCGATGCAGCGGCAGCTGCCGCTCAGCGTGTTCTTTTTCGACTGCCTGCTGCGAGACGACGACGATCTGACCGGCAGCGCAGGCGCGGAGCGCTACGCAGCGCTCGCGCAGGCTGTTCCCGGCGAGCTCCTGGTCCCGCGTCTGGTGACGTCAGACAGCGCCCGTGCACAGCAGTATTTCGAGGCAGCCCTCGCCGAAGGACACGAGGGCCTCATGGCCAAGTCCCTGACGGCGCCGTACGAGGCCGGCGGCCGCGGCAGCAGCTGGCTCAAGATCAAGCAGGCGCACACGCTCGACTTGGTCGTCCTGGCGGCGGAGTGGGGTCACGGACGCCGGCGCGGCTGGCTGTCGAATCTGCATCTCGGTGCGCGCGATCCGCAGTCCCAAACTTTCGTCATGCTGGGCAAGACGTTCAAAGGGCTGACGGACGAAATGCTGGAGTGGCAGACGCAGGCGTTGCAGGCGCTCGAAGCAACACGGGATGCGCACACCGTGTACGTGCAGCCGGAATTGGTGGTGGAGATCGCAGTCAACGAGATTCAGGAGAGCCCGCAGTATCCGGGCGGACTGGCCTTGCGCTTTGCGCGTGTGAAGCGCTACCGCATGGACAAGCGGGCGCAGGAGGCCGACACGATCGATACGGTGCGTCGACTATTCCTGCGCACAGCTTCGCCGAGCTGACCGAACATTTCGCGCCGGGCCGCGGTGACTACCGCGGCAATGCTTCGAGCAGGCGGACGAGAAAGGCGTGATGGTTCCAGCCGTGATCGCGTCGGCTCAAGCCAAGCCGCACCACCACCAGCCGGCGGCTCGGGATCACGCTCACGAACTGACCTTCGTACCCCACGGCGTGAAACACGTCAGCCGGTAGCTGCGGAAGCGCTTTGGTGGGGTCGTCGAACGGCGGCGGGATCTTCAGCCACAGGTGCGCGCCGAAGTCCTGGCGTGTCGACTGCGGCGTGAGCGTCGCCATGTAGTGGACCCAGCCCGCCGGCAGGACGCGCTGGCCGCTCCATACGCCGTCTTGTAGGAGAAGCTGACCGAAGCGCGCCCAGTCGCGTGCGCTCGCGTACATGTAAGACGATGCGATGAAGTTGCCCGCTGCGTCCGTCTCGATCACGGCGCTCTCCATTCCGATGCGACCGAACAGCGCCCGCCGGGGAAACTCGAGGTAGTCCCTGGTGCTGCCGCCGACGGCGAGGCGCACTACCCGCGAAAGGATATTGCTGGTGCCACTGGAATAGCGCCAGCGTGCTCCCGGCGGGAACTCGAGCGGTTTGTCGATAGCGAACGCGGCACCATCGGCACGAGCGAACAGCATCTGAGCGACATCCGCGTCCGGGTCGCCGTAGTTTTCGGTAAAACGCAGCCCACTCGTCATGCGCAGGAGCTGGTCGAGCGTGATCTCTCCACGCTTATCACCCCCAACACCCCATTGCGGCAGCAGGCCTCTCTGCTCGGGCCTGAGCATGCCCGCCTGAACCAA
The DNA here is from genome assembly GCA_035622675.1 of Burkholderiales bacterium. Classification (GTDB taxonomy): domain Bacteria; phylum Pseudomonadota; class Gammaproteobacteria; order Burkholderiales; family SHXO01; genus SHXO01. The sequence continues at coordinate 7,412 of DASPUW010000090.1, forward strand.
GACGCCGATCAATACGCCGGTCACGCTCTTCGTCATGGACCAGCCCGGCAATGGGGTTTGCGCAGAAAAGCCGGGCGCGTACCGCTCGGCGATCACGTGGCCGTCGCGCAGCACGAGCAGCGCGCGCGTACGCTGCAGGCGGTCCGGGTCGGGTTCGCGAAAAGCCAAATCGACGACCGCGCTCAATCTCTGCTCGTCGATGCCTGACTCCGGCGCGCTCGGCAAGTCCGCCGACGTACGCAATGCCATCGCTGTCGACGGCGGGGCGGCAGCGGTCCATGCTTGCAGCTCGGCCACCGACACTCCGAGGGCCAGGGTACACCCGAGTCCGGGTCGATAGACGGCCGTGCGCGGAGCCAGACCCAGGAAACGGGCCGTCGCGGCTGGGCGCGTCGCGTCCACAGACATGGAGACCACTCGCAGCAGTGGGTGATTGTCGGCGACCACATCTTCGCGCATCACCTCTTCTGCTGGCCGCCCCATTACGAACACGCCCGAACAGAGCGTTTTCGCAGCGTATGCAGTTCCGATCGGAACGAGGCGCGATAGGAGATACGCGCCGTAGCCGAACCCCGTGGCGAGGAGCAGCGCGAAGGCCAGCAACGCGAACCTGACGTAACGCCGTGTCATCGGTAGCGCAAGCGGGCTTGGCTCCCCCCTGCCGCTGTCGGACGATTCATCGCGGACAGCGAGCGGACGCGCCGCTCGCTGTCGTGCGCACACAGCTCGCGGCTGTGTCGGAACCGTTTGAGCGTCGCCCCGTTAGCGGCCGACCTCGCCGCGGTGTGCGAGGCAGCAACCGAGATCGTGCGGACGGCTGAACGCAGGACTGCGCATCGTCATGCTGCCTTGACGGCTGGCAGCCCGGCAAGCGCCATCGCGAGCTCCTGCTCGTCGTAACGTTGGTCGACCAGCTTGCCGGCGAAGTAGTCCGTGTAGGCCTGCATGTCGAAATGCCCATGCCCGCACAGGTTGAACAGAATGGCACGCGAGACGCCGTCCTGCTTGCACTTGAGGGCCTCATCGATCGCGCCCTTGACCGCGTGATTCGCTTCGGGCGCGGGAACAATGCCTTCGGTGCGGGCGAAGAAGACACCGGCCTCGAAGCAGGTGGTCTGATGATAGGCCTTGGACTCGATCAGCCCGAGCTCCTGGACATGCGACACGAGCGGCGCCATGCCGTGATAGCGCAGTCCGCCGGCGTGGAAGCCAGGCGGAATGAAGGTGGAGCCCAGGGTGTGCATCTTCACGAGCGGAGTGAGATGGCCGGTGTCGCCGAAGTCGTACGCATACTTGCCACGGGTGAGGCTCGGACACGCAGCAGGTTCGACGGCGATCACCTTCACCTTCTTCCCGCCGCGCAGCTGCTGACCGATGAACGGGAAGGCGATGCCGGAGAAGTTGGACCCGCCCCCGGTGCAGCCGATGACCACATCCGGATAATCGTTGGCCATCTCCAATTGCTTGATGGCCTCCTGTCCGATCACCGTCTGGTGGAGCAGCACGTGGTTCAGGACCGATCCCAGCGCATACTTGGTGTCGTCGTTCTTGGCGGCGACCTCCACCGCTTCGGAGATGGCGATGCCGAGGCTGCCGGTGCTGTCGGGCGTCGCAGCCAGAATCCTGCGGCCCACCTCGGTTTCCATCGACGGGCTGGGAATGCAGCGCGCGCCATACGTTTCCATCAGCGCGCGGCGATAGGGCTTCTGGTTGTACGACACCTTGACCATGAACACCAGGACCTCGATGCCGAACAGTGCGCCGGCGAAGGAGAGCGCCGAGCCCCACTGACCCGCTCCGGTCTCGGTGCTGATCTTCCTGACGCCGGCCTCGCGGTTGAAAAATGCCTGCGGCACGGCGGTGTTGGGCTTGTGGCTGCCGGCCGGGCTCACGCCTTCGTACTTGTAGTAGATGCGCGCCGGCGTATCGAGCGCCTTTTCCAGGCGCCGCGCGCGGAACAGCGGACTTGGACGCCACTGGCGATAGACCTGACGCACCGGCTCCGGGATCTGCACCTCACGCTCGGTGGTGACCTCCTGCATGATGAGCGACATGGGAAACAGCGGCGCCAGGTCGTCCGGCCCGATCGGCTTGAGCGTGCCCGGGTGCAGCACCGGCGGCGGCGGCGAAGGCAGGTCCGCCATCAGGTTGTACCAGTACTGCGGGATCTGGTTCTCGTTCAGGACGTACTTGATGCTGTCGGTCATGGCTGTCTCCTCGTTCTTTTCGTTGCCGCGGCGTGCCCGCGGCTATTCCCATCGAGCCACAGCCATTATAAGGCCGGCGCGCGCGCGGGCAGTCCTCATTGCAGCACGCTCAGCGCGGGAGATGACGTCAGCCGAGCGGCCGCTCCAGGGAGAAAAGCTGAGCTACAGTCTCGCGGCTGCGGATCAGGTGCGGCAATCCTCCGTCCACCATGACCTCGGCCGGGCGCGGGCGAGTGTTGTAGTTCGAGCTCATCGACATGCCGTACGCCCCGGCGGACATGATGGCGAGCAGATCGCCCGGCTGCAGCGCCAGGTCACGCTCGTGGCCGAGGAAGTCGGCGCTCTCGCACACGGGACCCACCACCTCGTAGCGGCGCGGCGGTTCGGCGCGCGGCCGCAGCGGCCGGACGTCATGCCAGGCTTCGTACAAAGCCGGACGGATAAGGTCGTTCATGCCGGCGTCCACCACGGCGAAGTTGCGCTCGTCGCCGGGCTTTAAGTACTCGACGCGGGTCAGCAGGACGCCGGCGTTCCCGACCAGCGCTCGCCCAGGCTCGAGCAGAATGCGGTGCGGATAGCCTCGCAACCGCTCCAGGAGCGCGCCCACAAAAGCGCCAGGCGACGGCGGTTCTTCATCCCGATAGCGGATGCCGAAGCCTCCACCCAAGTCGAGGTGATGGGTGGCAATGCCTCCAGCGGCGAGCCGGTCGACCAGCGTGAGCAGCCGTTCGAGGGCGTCGAGAAACGGCCGCACCTCGGTAATTTCGGAACCGATGTGACAATCGACGCCCGCGATCGCGAGTCCAGGCAGGCGGCTCGCCTCGCGATAAAGCTCGAACGCGTCCTCGAACGCCACGCCAAACTTGTCCTGCTTGCGCCCCGTGGAGATGTAAGGATGGGTTTGAGGGTCGACATCCGGATTCACGCGCAGGCTTACACGAGCCTTTTTGCCGGCGGCTTCGGCCAGTTGGCTGACGCGATGCAGCTCGGCTCGAGACTCGATGTTGAAGCTGAGAATGCCGGCATCGAGGGCCTGTCCGATTTCCTCCGCGCTCTTGCCGACGCCAGAAAATACGACCTTGCCTGGATCGGCTCCCGCCGCCAGCACGCGGGCGAGCTCGCCTCCCGACACGATGTCGAATCCGCTGCCGAGCCGAGCGAACAGATCCAGCACCGCGAGGTTGGGATTGGCCTTGACCGAGTAGCAGATGAGGTGTGGATGCGGCCCGAACGCGGCGTCGAAACCGGCGAAGGCAGAGGTCAGCGCAGCGCGCGAATAGACATAACACGGCGTGCCGAACTCGCGCGCTACTGCGCTGAGCGCCACGCCCTCCATGCACAGCTCACCGCTGCGATAGGAGATGAAACTGGAAGAAGACTGGTCCAAAGTGTTCGGCATCGGCGGTGCGAGGCGCGCCCTCATCAGAGGAGCTGTACAGGCACGGTGTTCTATTGCTGCGGCTGCTGGGGTTGCTGCGCCTGTTGCGGCGGCTCCTGCTGTCCGGGCGGGCTCTCACGCTTCGAGGCATCACCCTGTTGCTGTTGTTGCTGCTGTTGCTGTTGTTCCTGCTGCTGCTTTTCGCGCTGCTCGCGCTCCTCCAGACGCTTCTTGCGCTCTGCCATCTCCTTCTCCTGCTGCGGAGTCGGCAGGTACAGCGGACCTTTCAGGCCGCAAGCGGGCAGCAGAGCAATTGCGAGCAGCAAGACCGCCAAGCAACGCATGAGCAGAGCAGAACGCGGAGCAGTCGAGTGTAGCACGGCACGCCGTGCGAGCCCGCAGCGCGCCGCTCACAGGGCCATGAGATGCTGGCTCACGGCGTCCAACTCGCTGCGCGCTGAGCTGTACTCCGGACACAAGCGCTCGACGATGTGCCAGAAGCGCGCCGAGTGGTTCATCTCCTTCAGATGAGCGAGCTCGTGCACGACCACGTAGTCCACGACGTGCGGGGCAGCCTGCATCAGACGCCAGCTCAACCGGACTTCGCGCTTCACGTTGCAGCTTCCCCAATGACGCCGGGCATTGGACAGAAACACGCGCGGGGTTTCGACAGCGAGCTTCGCGCTGAAGTGCTGGACGCGGGTGTGGAAGTAGTGCTGGGCCTGGCGCCGGTACCACTTCACCAGGCTGGCGCGCACCTTGGCGGAATCGTGCGGCGCGGGCAGAGACAGCGACAGGACGTCGCCGTCCTCGAGCTGCGCGAGCGAGTAGCCGTCTTGAGCCGCGAGAGCGACGCGCAGCTGTCGGCCGAGATAGTCCACCAGCTCGCCATCGCGCCATACGCGCTCTGTCGGCTGCTGCGATTCCCACGCCTCGAGCTTGCGCAGCACCCATGCCGCCGAGTCCTGCAGAAAGCGTGCGATGTAGCGCTCGGAGGTACGCCAGGGCACGCTGACGGTGAGACCGCGCTCGTCCACAGTCAGCACGGCGCGGCGCCGGTTGATACTGCGCTTCAAGACAAAGTCGACGTCGCGCTTGCCCAGGCGCGCAGTGCGTCGCTCGCTGCTCAGGCCGGCTGCGTCATGCGCGGAGCGGGCAGCCGCAGCGTTTCGTTCTCGATCCAGTCTTCCACTCTCCTGTTCAACTCTTCGGGCGTGAGGCCAGCCGGATCGATGGGCCGCCCGATGCTGACCGTGATCGTTCCGGGGAATTTCAGCACAGCGTTCTTGCGCCACAACTGCCCCGCATTGTGGGCGATCGGCACCACCGGCGCACCGGTGCGCACCGCCAGCCACGCGCCGCCCACCTGATATCTGCCGCGCTGGCCGGGCGCAATGCGGGTGCCTTCCGGAAAGATGACGATCCAGAAACCCTGGGCAAGGCGGTCGCGCCCTTGCTCCAGGGTCTGCTTCAGCGCTTGCCTCGCCGCTCCGCGATCGATGGCGATCGGGCTCATCATGGCCAGCCCCCAGCCGAAGAACGGCACGCGCAGCAGCGACCTGCGCAGGACCCACACCTGTGGCGGCAGGAACACTTCGAAGGCGATCGTCTCCCACGCCGACTGGTGCTTGGCCAGAACGATGCTGGGGCGGCGCGGCAGGTGCTCCAGCCCCCGTACCCGGTAATCGATGCCGCAGATCACTTTTGCGAGCCAGATGACCAGCCGCGACCACAGCGTGATCACGTGATAACGCGTGAGGGGCTTGAACGGGAAAGTCAACAGCGAGACCACGGACCACACCACGGTCAGCACCACTTGGACCAGGAGAAACGAGATCGAGCGCAGGATAACCAGCGCCGAGCTCATGCGATGATCGCCCGTACCGCCTCGGCCAGATCTCGGTACACCCGGGTGCCGCTCGGCAGGCCCCCTCCAGCCTGCGTTTTTGCCCCCTTGCCGGTCAGAACGAGCATCGGCTGCGCGCCTGCGGTGGCGGCGGCCTGCATGTCGCGCAGCGAGTCACCAATGCCAGGCACACCGCCGAGATCGGCGTTGAAGCGCCGGGCGATGTCCTCGAACATACCAGGCTTGGGCTTGCGGCAATCGCAGTTCGCTTCGGCCGGATGGGGACAGTAGAACAGCGCGTCGATGCGCCCTCCCAGCTGCGCTAGCACCTTGTACATCTTGGCGTTGATGGCGTTGAGTGCCGCCATGTCGAGCAGCCCGCGCCCGATCCCAGACTGATTGGACGCGATCACCACGCGATAGCCAGCGTGGTTCAGCTTCGCGATGGCCTCCAGGCTACCGGGGATGGCGGTCCACTCCTCCGGACTCTTGATGAACTGATCGCTGTCGACGTTGATGACGCCGTCGCGATCCAGAATGACGAGCTTCATGCTGCGCTGCCGGTCGAGACTCGACGCGCTAGATGTTACCGCAGACAGTGGACCTTGGCACCGAGTCGACCCAGCGCACGCCAAGGTGTGCGCGCTGCGATCGACTGCACATTGCTTACGCAAGAAGCGCTGGAACGGTTTCTGCTGCGCCCGCGTGAGCCCGAGCGTTGGGCGTTGGAACTTGTGAAGGGATTGTCACCCAGAGGCGCATGAGCGTAGACACCGATCTCAAGGCCGGGCTGATCCTCGAAGATCTCGGCCAACAGTTGTCCGACGCCGTCGTGGACTATCAGTTCGCCGGCGGCAGCCACAAGTTCCGAATCCGCCGCGGCGATGTGACGTACCAGGTGGATTTCCCCGAGCGGGTCCTGCTGGAGCGCCAGATCCGCGACCTGGAGAAGCTCGTCCCGCAGATCATCGACCAGCTCATGGCGGCTGGTGCACCGCGCCGGATCACGGTCGGGGACAGCACGCAGCTCGGGACGCGCGCATCGCCGGCGAGGTCCCTCGTCACGAGTGAGGCTCCCGAAGCCGACTGACCGCGGCATCCTCCTGGCCCTCATAGAGGGCCGTCGAAACACCAGAACGCCTTCCGCGCTGCTCCGGTCTGAACCTGTCCGCGAGAGCCGACACACAGTTTTTACAATGATTCGCTTCGCGCGCGCCTATCAATAGACTGGCGGCTCAAGAGCAATACGTGTCTGCCCGCGGCATGTGGCCATGTGGCCGTGTACGGAGGCGGACCGGATGACGACTCAAGGAGACCGACTCATGCGAAGCGCATCTCAGCGCAGCCATCGCGACGTCTGTGCCGTGCGCGCGCCCTCTAGTGCTGTCCTCTATTCGGGAGCCCAGCCATGCTGAGCTCCAGGATCGGTCAGAGGTGGATCTTCCGCTCCAACTCGGGATGGCTGGGCGGGAACAAGCTCACCGACATTTCGGTGCTCACCGCCTGTTCGTGTTTCATGCTGCTCGGCTTGCTCATGCTGGCGCGCGTGGGGGCCGACACCCTGCGCGCGGACACAGCAGCCAGCTGGCCCACTACCATCGGCACGGTCGTGTCGGTACAAGTCGATGAGCTGGACTACGCTGGCAGCACGTACTGGTACCCGAGGGTCGGATACCAGTACACGGTGCAGGGCCGAACCATGCTCAACACGCAGTTCACGCCCGGTCAGCAGCCGCATTGGCGCGACCGCGCCGACGCAGAGCATTTCCGGGAACGCTATGTGAATCGGACCGGGGTGGTGGTGTATTACAACCCGGACAACCCGAGCGAGGCCGTGCTGGAGCCTACGCCAGCCGGCCGCTCCGGGCCCATGCTGGGGCTGGGCCTGGCGCTGGTCGCATTGAGCCTCTGGGGCCTCGCGCTCTACGATTGGCTGCGCTGACCGGGTAAGTCGCGCGCGGACGGCGCGACCCGGGGCGGTTCCCTTCCCCGGGGGTCGCGGGGAAGGCGGCTCGTTGTTTGTTAGAATCCGCCGAACGATCGCAACCCCTGGCGATGACCCTCCCGCAGATCACGGCAGAAGGCGGCCGATTCTCCGAACTGGCCCGCAAGCTTCTCGCGGCCCAGCCGACCATCGAGCACTGGCTGCGCGGCCAATGGCTGGAGCATGCGGCGCCGTTCTATGCGTCCGTCGATCTGCGCAACAGCGGTTTCAAGCTGGCACCGGTCGATACGAACCTGTTCCCGGGCGGCTTCAACAACCTCAATTCCGATTTCCTGCCCTTGTGCGTGCAGGCCGCGATGGCTGCCCTGGAAAAGATCTGCCCCGACGCCCGCGGTGCGCTCATCATTCCGGAGAATCACACGCGCAACATGTTCTATCTGCAGAACGTCGCGGCGCTCCGGGACATCCTGCGCCGCGCGGGCATGAAGGTGCGCATCGGCACGCTGATCCCGGAGGTGACCTCACCGCTCGTGCTGCCCCTGTCCAGGGGAGGTGAGCTGACGTTGGAGCCGCTGGTGAGGAAGGGCAACCGCGTTGGCCTGAACGAGTTCGATCCGTGCGTGGTGCTCCTCAACAACGATCTTTCCGCCGGCATCCCGGCCATTCTCGAGAATCTGGAGCAGCCGGTCATCCCGCCGCTCTACGCTGGCTGGTCGACGCGCCTGAAATCCAATCATTTCGCCGCCTACCGGCAGGTCGCCCAGGAGTTCGGCGCGCTGCTCGGGCTGGACCCGTGGTTGATAGACCCGTACTTCGGCGCCTGCGGCGAGATCAACTTCCAGGAGCGCCAAGGCGAAGAATGCCTGGCCAGTCACGTGGACATGGTGCTGAGCCAGGTCCGGCGCAAGTACCAGGAATACAAGATCGACCTGGAGCCGTTCGTCATCGTCAAGGCCGACGCCGGCACCTACGGCATGGGCATCATGAGCGTGAAGGACCCAGCCGAAGTGCGCGATCTCAACCGCAAGCAGCGCAACAAGATGGCGGTGGTCAAAGAAGGTCTGCAGGTCACGCGCGTGATGGTGCAGGAGGGCGTGTACACGTTCGAGAGCGTGAACGACGCGTTCGCCGAGCCCGTCATCTATCTGATCGATCACTTCGTTGTGGGCGGCTTCTACCGGGTGCACACCGCGCGCGGTCGCGACGAAAGCCTGAACGCACCCGGCATGCAGTTCGTCCCGCTCGCCTTCGAGGACGCCTGCGTGCTGCCCGAGCCGGAGGCAATCCCGGAAAGCGGGCCAAACCGCTTCTACTGTTACGGCATCATCGCGCGGCTGGCCCTGCTCGCGGCCAGCCGCGAACTCGAGCAGGCTGCGTTGGCCTACGAAACCGGCGCGGGCGAACCAGGCTCAGCCCAGCCTCAGCCGCTCAAGGTCGCGCGCGGCTGAAGGCCGGGCCCGGCACGTCGTCGGCACAGCGCAGAGCCCGCGGATGAAGCTGGCCTTTATTCTCGATCCGCTGGACGACATCAAGACCTACAAGGACTCCTCCTACGCCATGATGCAGGAGGCGGCGCGGCGCGGACATGATCTGTTCGTGCTGCAGCAGGAAGATATCCTGTGCCGCAACGGTGTGGTGAGCGGACGCGGCGCGGCGATCCAGCTCACTGGCGCAAAAACAGACTGGTACGCGCTGGAGGCGAGGCGCGAGGCGCCGCTGGCAGCATTCGACGCCTTGCTTATGCGCAAGGATCCGCCGTTCGACATGGAGTACGTCTACAGCACGTACCTCTTGGAGCTGGCAGAAGGACAGGGGGCGCGCGTCATCAATCGCCCGCGGGCGCTGCGCGATTACAACGAGAAATTTTCCATCACGCGCTTCGTTTCCCTCACCGTTCCGACACTCGTCACCCGCCTGGAGAGCGAGCTGCGCGCCTTCCTCGAGGCGCAGGCCGACGTGGTCCTCAAACCTCTCGACGGCATGGGCGGGGCGTCCGTATTCCGTCTGCAGCGGCAGGATCCCAACATCGGAGTGGTGATCGAAACGCTCACTCACTACGGCCGCCGTACGATCATGGCGCAGCGCTACATTCCGGACATCGTCGATGGCGACAAGCGCATCCTGCTGATCGACGGCGAGCCAGTACCCTACGCGCTGGCGCGCATTCCGAAGGCGGGCGAAACGCGCGGGAACCTGGCGGCGGGTGCGCGCGGTGTCGTGCGTGAGCTGTCGGCGCGCGACCGCGAGATCGCGCAGACCATAGGGCCGGTGCTGGCGCGGGAAGGGATGCTGCTGGTCGGCCTGGACGTGATCGGCGACTACCTCACCGAGATCAATGTCACGAGCCCGACCGGGATGCGCGAGATCATGGACCAATCCGGGTTCGATGTGGCTGGCATGATGATCGATGCGGTGGAGCGGCGAAGCAAGAGTGACTAGCCGGCGCGCGGGGTAGAATCTCCTTTTCCTGGTCCGCCAACTCCTCGATGGTCGGAATCCTGATCGTTGCCCATGGTACGCTCGGCGAAAGCCTGATCCACTGCGCCAGTCACGTGTTGGGCAGCCGTCCGATGCAGCTCATGCAGATCGGCGTGACGGTACACGACGACCCGCAGCTGCTGCTCCCGCAGGCGATCAAGCTGGTGAAGCAACTCGATCATGGCGATGGCGTGCTGGTGTTGACGGATCTGTACGGCGCCACGCCGGCCAACCTGGCCGCCAAGCTCCTCGTCCCGGGTCAGGTGGAGGGCGTCGCGGGAGTCAACCTGCCGATGCTGGTGCGGGCGCTGACCTACCGCAAGGAGCCCCTGAAGGTTGTGGTGGGGAAGGCCATCTCCGGAGGGGTGGAAGGCGTGATGCAGATGCCGCCGGCAAGCCATGCAGCAACTGGAAGTTGAGATCGCCAACAAGCTCGGCCTGCACGCGCGCGCCTCGGCCAAGCTAACTCAGCTCGCTGGGCGTTATCAGAGCGAGGTCTGGCTGTCGCGCAACGGGCGCCGCGTCAACGCGAAGAGCATCATGGGCGTCATGATGCTGGCGGCCGCCCGGGGAACCACAGTCACCATCGAGACCAGCGGGCCCGACGAGCAGGAGGCGATGACCGCTCTGCTGGAATTGATCAAGGACAAGTTCGGCGAATCCGAGTGAACGGCGCCGCGAGCACCCGAACGCGCGCATCGGGCCGCTGAGCTCCTAAAGCTTCCTCGTCCCCTTCCATGTCCTTCACTATCCATGGTATCGGCGTCTCGGGCGGCATCGCCATCGGCCATGCCCACCTCCTGAGCCATGCCGAGCTCGAAGTCGAGCACTACACCATCGGCGAGGCGGAGGTCGCGGCTGAACAAGCCCGCTTCGATGCGGCGATCGGCAGCGCACGCGGCGAGCTGGCGGCGCTGGCGGAGCACATCCCGGCGAACGCTCCGCCCGAGGTCGAAGGGTTCCTGAACCTGCACCTGATGATCCTGGGCGACAGCATGCTGTCGGAGGCGCCGCGCGCGCTGATCGCATCGCGCAAGTGCAACGCCGAATGGGCGGTGTCGCAGCAGGCGGAAGCACTGCTCGAGCAGTTCGAGCGCATCGAGGATGAATACCTGCGCGAGCGCAAGAGCGACGTGGTGCAGGTGGTGGAGCGGGTGCTCAAGGCGCTCACTGGCCAGCGGCGGAATATTCCGACGCCGCCGCACAAGGAAGAAGACAGCATCCTCGTTGCGCACGATCTGTCGCCGGCCGACGTGATCCTGTTCAAACAGCACCGCTACAGCAGCTTCGTTACCGACCTAGGCGGTGCGACGTCGCACACTGCGATCCTGGCCCGGAGCCTGAACATCCCCTCGATCGTCGCTCTGCATCACGCGCGCGCGCTCAT
>DASPUW010000091.1:0-4544 GCA_035622675.1 Burkholderiales bacterium
AGCGAACACAGCGCGCCAAGCCGCGTAGTCCGCCGGGCCGATGGCTGCAAGGACCAGGACGAACAGGAGCGCATATAGCGCCAGGACGACAGCGCTCACCCGCTGCGCGAGCCATCCGCGCAGACCATAGTGCGCTCCGACGACGGTCCTCTTCACCACAGCCATAGCCCCAGCACCAGGGTCAGAGCGAGCGCGCCGATCAAGACCAACCGGCTGCTCGTGCGCGCGGCTGCGAGCTCCGTGCCCCAGTGCAGGTCGAGCGCGAGGAAGCGCAGGCCGGCCAGCAGATGGTGCAGGAAAGCCCAGAGCAAGGCGATCAGCGTCAGCTTGGCGATAGGATGGGCAAGAACAGCCCGATAGCGCTCGAAGCTCTCGGCCGAAGACAGGCTCGCCTGCAACAGCCAAAGAAGATAGGGCAAAAACAGGAACAGGGCGAGTCCGCTCACGCGGTGCAGGATCGACACCAAAGCGGGAACCGGAAGCCTGATCTCGAACAGGTTGAGATATTTCGGTTGGGACTGGTTCATCGCTGAAGCTCGCGAGCTGGGCGGAATTCAGTTGTTGATGCGATTGCGGTAGTGATGCGAGCGGGTATCGTTCCAGCTGCGCCGCAACTCGGCCGGAACCTCACCGTAGGTGTAGGCCACGCGCTCGATGTGCAGCATGGGGGCGCCGGTGGGGAGGTCCAGCGCAGCCGCCGCCTCCCGCGGAGCCGCTTCCGCCTTGAGCTGCTCGTCGGCATGCACGATGCGCACGCCGAAGCGGGTCTCGTACATGCTGTACAGCATGCACTCGTGCTGCTCGATCACCGCGGCCGACAGACCCTTGTAACGAACTGCCGGCAGACGGACCTCCTCGAAGCAGATCTTTGCACCCGCCAGGGACAGCACTCGGCGGATCAGGAATACGCTGGCCCCGGCCGGCAGGCCAAGCAGGCGGGACGACGACGCGTCGGCACGCTGACGGCGGAAATCCAGCAGCTCGCCGGTGAGATCTTTGAGCTCCCCCCGGTCCGGGGTAATGCGCAGGAACGGAAAATTGTCGCGCTCGTCCGCGTGCGAGGCCACGAACGTTCCCTTGCCCTGATAGCGGATCAGCAGGTTCTCGCCTGCCAGCTCGCTCACCGCCTTGCGCACGGTGCCCTGGCTCACGCTGAAGCGGCTGGCCAGCTCGAGCTCGCTCGGGATGGGATCGCCAGGCCTCCACTCGCCGGACACGAGGCTCTGGGTAATCAGCGACTTGATCTGGCGATAGAGCGGCTGGAACGCCGGCGACTCTCCAGAGCCTCTCGCGGGGGAAGCAGTCTTCATCGAACGCACTTTTAGCATGGATTCGGGGCAGAAGTCCAGAGCTTTTATATCTTATAAAAGATATAGGACTTGTTTGACACCGGCTTCGGCGCTTGGATATGATGGAGTGCCTTGCTCGAACGCCCGCCCCGGCCGTGGCCACCTGGTCCAGGCTCTGCGGTCGCCTCGTTGTGAACGCCGTTGACGCTACGCCTAAGCGCCCAGGAGCCCAAGCTCGATGAAAACCCCCGTGCGTGTCGCGGTCACCGGCGCCGCCGGACAGATTGGTTACAGCCTGCTGTTCCGCATCGCCAACGGCGACATGCTGGGTCCGGACCAGCCGGTGATCCTGCAACTACTCGAGATCCCGAACGAGAAAGCCCAGAAGGCGCTGCGCGGCGTCATGATGGAGCTCGACGACTGCGCGTATCCGCTGCTCGCCGGCATGGCCGCCACTGACGATCCGAAAATCGCCTTCCGGGACTGTGACATCGCGCTGCTGGTGGGCGCCAAACCGCGCGGGCCCGGCATGGAGCGCAAGGACCTGCTTGCCGACAATGCACGCATCTTCATTGAGCAGGGCCGGGCGCTGAACGAAGCGGCGAAACCCGACGTGCGGGTGCTGGTGGTGGGAAACCCGGCCAACACCAATGCGTGGATCGCCATGAAGAACGCCCCGCGTCTGCGCCCGGAAAGCTTCACAGCGATGATGCGCCTCGATCATAACCGCGCCGTATCCCAGATCGCGGTAAAGATCGGGCGTCCGGTCGATGCCATCCGCAAGGTTACGGTCTGGGGCAACCACTCTGCCACGCAGTACCCTGACCTGTTCCAGGCCGAGGCCGGCAGCGACAAGGTGTGGAAGCTGATCGAGGACCAGGCCTGGCTGGAGGGTACTTTTATCCCGACGGTGCAAAAGCGCGGCGCGGCGATCATCGATGCGCGCGGGGCGTCATCGGCCGCCAGTGCTGCCAACGCCGCCATCGATCACGTTCACGATTGGGTGCTCGGCACGCAGCCGGGGGACTGGGTCACTATGGGGATCGCCTCGGACGGGAGCTACGGCATCGCCGAGGGCGTCATCTACGGCCTGCCGGTCACTTGCCGCAACGGCCGGTACGAACGCGTGCAAGGGATCGAGTTGAGCGCCTTCAGCCGCGCCCGGATGGAGGCGACACACAAAGAGCTGCTCGAGGAACGCGACGCGGTCAAGGGCCTGATGGCATGAAGACCGCGCGAGCTGGTTTGCGAGGGGGAAGACCATGACCGTGCCATCGGCAGGAGCGAAGTTCAGGGCCGCGGTTCAGGACGAAAAGCCGCTGCAGGTCGTGGGCGCCATCAACGCATACCACGCGCGCCTGGCCGAGCGCTGCGGCTACCGCGCCCTCTACCTGTCCGGCGGCGGCGTTGCGGCCGGATCGCTCGGGGTGCCGGATCTCGGCGTCAGCACGCTGGACGACGTGCTGACCGACGTGCGCCGCATCACCGACGCGAGTGGGCTGCCGCTTCTGGTGGACGCGGACACCGGCTTCGGCAGCGCGTTCAACATCGCGCGCACGGTACGCTCGCTGATCAAGTTCGGCGCCGCGGCCATGCACATCGAGGACCAGGTGCAGGCCAAGCGCTGCGGCCACCGCCCGGGCAAGGAGATCGTGCCGCGCGAGGAGATGGTGGACCGCATCAAGGCCGCCGTGGATGCGCGCACCGATCCGGGTTTTGTCGTCATGGCCCGCACGGATGCCCTGGCGGTCGAGGGACTGCAGGCGGCGATCGATCGTGCCGCGGCCTGCGTGGAGGCAGGCGCGGACATGATCTTTCCGGAAGCGGTCACGGAGCTCGGCATGTACCGCAAGTTCGCCGATGCGGTCGGGGTGCCGGTTCTGGCCAACATCACGGAATTCGGCAGCACGCCGTTGTTCACCGTCGAGCAGCTTCGCTTGGCCCATGTGGGCCTGGTGCTCTATCCGCTGTCCGCCTTTCGCGCGATGAACCGGGCGGCGCTCAACGTCTATCGGGCGATCCGCAGCGACGGAACGCAGCAAAACGTGCTCGACACCATGCAGACCCGTGCGGAGCTGTACGAATTCCTCGACTATCACAGCTTCGAGGCCAAGCTCGACCAACTGTTCGCCAAGGAAAGGCAGCAACGATGAGCGCACCAGCCCCCACCAGCATCGTCCCCAAGCCCAAGAAATCGGTCGCTCTGTCGGGTGTGCCGGCGGGAAATACAGCGCTGTGCACGGTCGGCCGCCAGGGGAACGACCTGCACTATCGCGGCTACGATATCCTCGACTTCGCCGAGCAGGCGCAGTTCGAGGAAGTCGCTTACCTGCTGGTGCACGGCAAGCTGCCGACGGCGGCCGAGCTCGGCGCTTACAAGCACAAGCTGAAGGCGCTGCGCGGCCTGCCGGCAGCGGTGCAGGACATCCTGGAGTGCATTCCGGCCAGCACGCATCCGATGGATGTGCTGCGCACCGGCTGCTCAGCGCTCGGGGCCGTGCTGCCGGAGCACCCCGAGCACAAGGTGGCGGAGGCGCGCAATGTCGCCGACCGGCTGATGGCGTGCTTCGGTTCGATGCTGCTGTACTGGTATCACTTTTCGCACTCGGGCCGGCGCATCGAGGTCGAGACCGACGATGACTCGATCGGCGGCCATTTTCTGCACCTGCTCCACGGCCGGCCTCCATCGCAGCTGTGGGTCCGCGCAATGCACACCTCGCTCATCCTCTACGCGGAACACGAATTCAACGCTTCCACGTTCGCGGCACGCGTCATCGCGGGAACCGGATCGGACTTGTATTCCGCCATCACCGGCGCGATCGGCGCCCTCAAGGGGCCCAAGCATGGTGGCGCCAACGAATTTGCCTTCGACGTGATTGGCCGCTACGACACGCCCGACCAGGCGGAAGCCGACATCGCCCAGCGCGTCGCCGACAAGCAGATCATCATCGGCTTCGGGCATCCGGTGTACACCATCGCCGATCCGCGCAACCAGGTGATCAAAGCAGTCGCGCGCAGGCTGAGCGAAGATGCGGGAGACATGAAGCTGTTCGACATCTCGGAACGGGTCGAAAAGGTCATGTGGCGCGAAAAGAAAATGTTCCCCAATCTCGACTGGTACAGCGCGACGAGCTATCACATGATGGGGATTCCGACCCAGATGTTCACGCCGATTTTCGTGGTGAGCCGCACCTCGGGCTGGTCGGCACACGTCATCGAGCAGCGCATCGACGGCAAGATCATCCGTCCGAGCGC
>DASPUW010000092.1:0-3085 GCA_035622675.1 Burkholderiales bacterium
GAGCAATCCATTCGGCTGGGCGACACCACCACGTTCGCCGACCTCGACCTCGAGTTTCACCGGGTGATCTGGGCCAGCACGGACAACTCGCTTGCCATCCGGATCGGAGAGTTGATTGGCGGACAGATCCGCCTGCTCGTGGCCACCACGGCGCGTGCACCAGGCCGTTTTCGCGGGGCATTCGAGGAACACCGGCAAGTCTATCGAGCGATCGAAAACAAAAACCCGGCGGCGGCGGTCGCGGCGATGCGAAAACACATCCGCACGGCGAAGCTCGCCCTCAGACGCGCTGTTTCGGAGCGGTCCGGCAATGCGGAGCAGGTGTCGGTGCGACACGCGAATAACAACCAGCGCAGAGGAGCGAAGTGACGCCGGTTCTGCACGAACCGCGCCAAACCGTGTTTCGATTCCAATCAGCGCATGATCAAGGTCTTACCCGCACAAGCTGCAACAGCGGCAGCACAGAAACAGTGCGAAGGCGCGGATGGGCTGCACCGAGCACGTGCAGGTCTAGCGTGCGGGTTCAGCCGCGCCCGTGTGCTGAGGCGCCTGCTCAGCGCGCATCAACCGGCGAGAGGAAGCCGCGCAGGAATGTAAGCGCCGGATCGGCTTTCGCCAGCTCACCCAGCTTCGAGCGCATCATCGCCGGGGCCAGCCACGGATAAGTGAGAGGCGCCTGCGCAGCGGCCAGCAGGTGACCGTCGGCGTCCGCGATGGCCTCCATTGCCGCGATGTGGATGTGCATTGCGGTCACTCGAGCCGTGCCGTCGCCGCGTTTCTCGAACATCCACCGGTAGTAGCCTTTGCCGATTCGCAGCTGATCCAAAGCGCCCTCACGCATGAGAACCAGCCACGGAAGGACGACGGGATGGGCGGTTTCCCGCGGCGGCGACTCGCAGACGTAGAACGTTTTGCAGCGGCTGAACCGGGCGGCGAAATCGACAACCAGCGTCCGGGTGATCGCATCGCGGCCCGCCACCCGGCGAGGGAAGTCGATCGAGTCGGTGGCAATCGAAAACGTGAGTATCGCGTCGGGCGCGTAGATGTCCGGCATGAGCTGGGGCCGCGTCAGGTCTTTCGCTTCGACGTAGCGCTCCAGCAGCAGTTGCGGAGTCGACATCACGGTGTCCGGCCAAGACCTTAGGCGAGCTCGATCAAGATCGTCTGGGCTCCCTGCCACAACACCAGCCGGCCGAGCTCGACGAGATTCTCCCGACCGGTCTCGATGGTCAGGAAGTGGTTGCCAGCGAGCTGGCCGACTTTGGCTGCGAAGCGCGCGCTGCCGTAGGGCAGCAGCAGCTCCGTCTCGCTCGCCCCTCCCGGATAGAACAGAACGTCTCCGCGTGAAGGATGACTGGTGGCGTTCTCCATCGGCACATCGAGCTTGAGATCGCCGAGCGGCACCCACGCAGCCTCTCCGCTCCAGCGCGCCTGGATCAGCGGTTTCTGGAATGGCAGCAAGGTGCGAAACGCCGCGCACGTGCGTGGCGCGGCCACTTCCTCGAAGCGTGCCACGAATCGCAGCGTGCCGACCGTTATCCTGACTTGAGACATCAAGTTATCGTACTCTGAGCTCTGGGGCACGGACAGCGCGGCCGCCGCAAAGAGGCCATTGTAAGATTGAAGGCCTCACAGCCTCGAAAGGCGGGTCTCCCATGGCGATCGAATTTGTTCACCCGGAATTCCTGGTTACCACGGACTGGCTGGCGCAACAGCTCGACAATCCGGCCGTGTGCGTCGTCGACTGCACGACCCACACGCTGCCCTGGCCCGATTTCTCGCTCTACGATGTGGTGTCCGGCCGGGCGGACTTCGAGAAGGCCCATGTTCCGGGCGCGATCTTCGTCGACATCGACCACGACGTGTCCGTGCCGCACCCGCGATTGCATTTCACGCTGCCACCGCCCGAAAAGTTTGCGGACGCTATGGGGCGGCTCGGAATCGGCGACGAAACACATGTGGTTGCCTATTCCACGGCTAACCACTGGTGGGCGACGCGCTTGTGGTGGATGCTGCGCGTGTTCGGCCACGACCGCGCCAGCGTTCTGGATGGGGGTTTTCAGAAATGGCAGCGCGAAGGCAGGCGAGTGGAGAGCGGTCCCGCCCGGCCGAGAGCGCCCGCACGCTTCACGCCGCGCTACCGGCCGGAAATGATCGCGACGAAGGAGGACGTCCTCGCGGCGATCGGGCAGAGGGGAACTTGCACGGTGAATGCGCTGCGCAGGGAACAGCATGCCGGCAGCGGCGGGGTCTACTACGGCCGGCGCGGCCGCATCACCGGCAGCGTTAACCTACCCGCCGCCGAGCACGTCGGAGCGGACAATACCTTCAAGAGCGCAGACGAGCTGAGGTCGATGTTCTCGTCGGCACTGGCTCAGCGGCAAGTGATTACATATTGCGGGGGAGGTATTGCAGCGACCAGCGTGGCGCTCGTGCTGGCGATGCTCGGCTACGATCGCGTCAAGGTGTACGACAACTCGCTGACCGAATGGGCAGCCGACCCGTCGCTGCCGATGGAGACAGGGGCGTCGACGGGGCAAGGTGTATAACACCTCCGAGCCAACTAGAGCGCTTTAAGGGCGGACTCGGTCCTTTCCAGCCAGAACGGCATGCCCATATCGCGGAACATCGCTGCTGCGGTATTGAACTGCTCGCTCGCGTCCCGCTTCCGACCTGCAGTCTTCGCCAGTTCCGCGAGCGCGAAGCGGGATTGCGCCTCTAGCGGCCGCATTTCAAGCTTGCGCGCTAGCGCCAGAGCTTCTTGATAATTCTCACGAGCCGCGTTCGCATTCGCGCACGCGCCGTAGCTGCGAATGTTGCCCAGCAGGTAGAGTGCCCAGGCCTCGTCTCCGCGCTGTCCGAGCCGGCGAGCGAGCTGCAGGGCCCGTTCGCCGATGGTCAGCGCCTCAACGACTCGCCCGGCCCGGCCATGCGCATCGCCCAGAAGTGCGAGAACGTGTGACGCGAACGCTAAAACGCCCTTCGACTCGGCGAACTGCGCCGCCTGCGCGTGCAGCGCGATCGCATCATCGATTTGCCCTGACAGATTGAGTGCTTCGCCGACGTGCCTCGCCATCGCCAGTTG
>DASPUW010000093.1:0-3663 GCA_035622675.1 Burkholderiales bacterium
ACGCTACACCACAGTGACACTCGGAGAAGAGCAACGCGCCATGACCAAATCCCTCCTCTGCGCCGCTGCGCTGGCGGCCCTGGCGTGGACCGCCTCGAGCTGGGCCCAGACCGTCTACAAGTCGACCATGCCCGATGGCCGTGTCATCTACAGCACGGAGCCGGTGCACGGTGCGAAGCGGGTCGAGACCTTGAAACCGCCGGCCGAGAGCACCGGCGTGAAACCGGTCGGGCCGGCGGACACGCAGAAGCTGGAGCAGCAGGAGCGGCAGCGGTCGAAAAGAGAGGCACGCCAGGACGAGTTGCAGCAGGCCGAGAAAGCGTTGCGCGATGCCGAAGCAGCGCAGGCCGCCGGTAAAGAGCCGCTTCCTGGCGAGCGCAGCGGTACCGCGGGCGGCGGCAGCCGCCTGAGCGACGAATACTGGAGCCGGCAGAAGTCGCTCGAAGCGGCCGTAACCGAGGCGCGCAAGCACCTCGACGAGCTCCGCGCAAGCGCGCGCTAGCGGCGCGCCTCCCTCACCCTCGGCCCCTCTCCCAAGGGGAGAGGGAAGAAGGTTTCGTTAGCGCAGCTGGTTCAGCGCTTCGTAAGCGCGGTCCGCGCGGGCCTGCGCTTGCTCGACGCCCTGCTCGAGCTTCTTCAACCGATCATAGTACTGCGGCAGCACGCGCGTTCCGCCCATCGCGTTGCTCTGCATTTCGCTCGGCAGCGGCTCTTTGCCGAGCTCGCGCTCGCGCTTGGCCAGGTCGAGCGCCTGTCCGGCGTCGACGATCTCGTGCTGGGCGCGCTCGAGCGCGGCGGAGCGCTCACGCAATCGCTTGTCCAGGGCTGCAGCTTGAGCCTTCGCGTCGGGACGCACTGGAGCAGGCACAGCTGGCGGCGCCTGCTCATCCGGCATGTCGACCGTGTACAGCAGCTTCGCGCCTTTGATCCGATGATCGGAGTAAACGATCCGGCCGTCAGCCAGCTGCTGTTTGTAGATCGTGTTCGCTGCCGCCGGCAGCGCCGCTGCTGGCAGCAGCGACGCGCAGACCAGGGCACGCAACCAAAAGCGGCGGCCGCAGCTCACGCAACGAAGCCCACGCTGCGGTGCGTCCCGTCGCAAAACGGCTTGTTGGCCGACTGGCCGCAGCGGCACAGGGCCGTCTGCTCTCCGGCGAAGATGAGACCCGCGACTGGATGACGGACTTCGCAGGCTCCCTCGATGCGCAGCGGGCCGTTGACGCGCAGGCCGACGCGCAGCGCGCCGCTTCCCGCCGGCTGCGTCGGTGATGAAGCTGCGGGCTTGGGCTGGCTCGCGTCGTGAAAGCCGCGCTTGTGGCTGCCGTCGCAGTAGGGTTTGTTGGCCGACTGACCGCAGCGGCACAGCCAGGTCTCGGCCTCGCTCGCCACCAGCTTGCCGTCAGCGGTGACGATCTCGATCTCGCCGCGCACTTCGTAGGGCCCGTCGGCCGTCGGGATGATCGTGTTCATCTGCAGACCTCCGTCGATGCTGGGACGCCCGGCACAACTATACCCCTCTACTGCGCCGTCCACGCTCCGTCTATGCTCACGCTTGCGCCTGTGATCGACGCTGCCGCTTCGCCGCACAGGAACACCGTGAGCGCGGCCACCTCGTCGATCTTGACGAACTGCTTGCTCGGCTGGCGCTCGAGGATGACCTTCGCGATCACTTCGTCGCGCGGAATGGCGTGAACCTTGGCTTGATCGTCGATCTGCTTCTCCACGAGAGGGGTCAGGACGTAGGCCGGACAGATCGCGTTGCAGGTCACGCCCTTGCCGGCCGTCTCGAGCGCCACAGTCTTGGTAAGGCCGACGAGGCCGTGCTTGGCGGCGACGTACGCCGATTTGAACGGCGAGGCCACCAGGCCGTGGATCGACGCGATGTTGACGATCCGTCCCCAGCCGCGCTCGCGCATTTGTGGCAGAACGCAGCGTATCGCGTGAAACGCGGAGCTCAGATTGACGGCGACGATCGCATCCCACTTGTCGGGAGGAAATTCGTCAACCGGCGCGACGTGCTGAATGCCGGCGTTGTTGACGAGAATATCGACGCCGCCGAAAGCCTGAACCGCTTCGTCGACCATTTTCTGGATTTCGGCCGGGCGCAGCATGTCGGCACTCGAATACGACACCTTCACTCGGTGCTCCTGCTCCATGCGGCTGCGGATGCGCTCGATCTCAGCCGTATCACCGAGACCATTCAACATCACCGCGCTGCCTTGGCCGGCCAGCGCTCGCGCGATACCGAGGCCAATGCCACTCGTGGAGCCGGTGACGATCGCTGATTTTCCCTTCAACATCTGCAGAACGTCCCTGCGAATACTTCTCGTTCGCCGCGAAGTCTATCAGAACGGCATGGGCAACCAGTCGGAGTCGCTGGCACGCGCGAGACTCCCGCACGTGCACTCAGCGTCTCGGCTCGATTGCTGGGAGCAGAGCGTGAATCGCTACCCGGATTGAGGAGGAGCGCCGCGAGTCCGCGGCAGACCAAGCTTGATGTTAGATCGCAAGGCTTGAGAGGAATCGAGCGTTCACGCAGACGCGACTAACGCTTTCCTTCGACGCGGTCTCACTTTGTGGATGGAGCGGGAGCGCCCAATCGCGAGCGCGAGAAGGGCGAAAGTTACAAGTGTCAAAGAATCCGGCTCGGGCACTGCTGCAGCGAAATTCGCGCCAAGAATCTGGTCCAACTTGGTTGTTCCATGGACACCATCCCAGAATACATATGTATCAGGGGTCGCACAGACCGTATCGGTTTTCGCGTTGAAACACGGGTCCGTAGCGTTTGTAAAGCCGTACGCGGCAGGGTCCCCCAGTATTTGGTTGAAGGCAGCGGCCGTATCGAACTGGACGATCTCGACAGACAGGTCATGAGCCAAAATACTCAACTCTGGCCCAAGGTTGGTGTCAAAAGCCCCCGATATGAAACTTAGAAGTGGCGCGTCCGCTGTTCCACGGAATTCCGGCAACTCACCCAGATCTGGCATGTTCGGCACAAGGAAGTGTTGCGCACCAGCCGCTGCGAGCGTTGTGATGGTCGCCGCGATATTGGCTATCCCGTTGCTGACTAGATCAGACCCGCCCGGTGACCCAGGGACGACGCCCGGTAGGTTGCCCGTTGCGCTGTTATAGAACACGTCATTTGGAAACAGCCAGACGACAAACAGCGACGTGGCGGGATCAAACGCCGGGTGCCCAGCCTCAAACTCCTGCAGTTCCCACGCTGTACCGAACTGTGCGTAGGCAGGCTGTAGGAAACCGGGTACGTTTGGATTCAAGGAGTTGTAGTTCTCAACCCCCGTGGTCGCCCCACCGATCGCGTAGTCCGTTCCACCTGCGAGCGAAGGCTTGAATGCTCCCGTATTTCCGGGGTTGTACAGATCCCAGAGATATTGGACCGCAACCGGACCGTTCGAGAACTGACCGTTGGAATACGGAGGCGGCGGGAAGACGATGTTTGGGTTGTTCGTAAATTCTTGGCTGCGCAGGCCACTGTTGCCCGCGTCCGATAAGCTATCGCCGAAGACAAAAAGATTTGTCAGCTGCTGAAGCGCGGCACAAGCCGGCAGGGGAAAAAGGACGGCCAATCCCAATAGGACGAGCCCAAGAAATCGCGTCATACGGTTCCTCCTGCCGTATGCAGAGACTGTGAAGCGATTGTGC
>DASPUW010000094.1:0-2605 GCA_035622675.1 Burkholderiales bacterium
ATCCAGCGCTCGTAGTAGGTCATCTTGTCGTACGCATCGGCGCCCAGGCTTTCGATGTTGCGTCTCAGCTCATCCACGGTCATCAAGCGCCGATCTTTGCGCGAGAGGAGCACGAGCAGCGCATCTACCCGCTTCTCCCACAGAGCGTAATCGTGCTCGGTGCGGGCGACGGGACCGGCCGGTTGCCCGCCCATATCGTGTGGGCCACGCGGGTGCTCGTGAGCAAAAACCTCTGGATCACTCATGGCCGAATTATAGACAGCATGCCTCGCACTCACCTGGACGCTGCCGGCGCGGCGCCAGCCGCGGCCGACTTGCCGCCCGCGGGCGCCGGGGACGCAGGAGGCGGCGGGGTTTGCGGCTGGCCGGGCGGTGCCGCAGGCGAGACCTTGGCACCGTCGGCGACGGTGTTCGGCAGATTCAGCGCTACCCGCACATTCTCGTCCAGGCCGCTTTCGACCCGAATGACCTTCCCATCGGTGCCGGCAACGTTGATGGGCGTGAACTTGACGCGGCTGTCCGGACCGATGACAGCGACCATGCGTTTGCCTTCGCGCATGATCAGCGCAGGCGCGGGCACCTCGACGTAACTCTTGGTGGGGAGCAGCAGGTTCACATTCACGAAGCTGCCCGGGATGAACTCGCCTTTGCCGTTGTCGAAATCGACCTCGGTCAGCTGGGTCCGGGTTCTCGTATCGAGCTCTCCCGCAACGCGTGCTACCTTCCCAACGCCTACGCGACTCGGGTTGGACGCGTCGACCACCTCCGCTTGCGTGCCCACGTGGACGTTGGGTGCCTCGGCTTGATCCACGTAGACAGTGACGCGCAGGCGCGAGGGATCAGCGACGGTCACGACCGGGAGCGCCGAGCTCTGGTTGGAAGTTGCGTTCGTGACCAAGGCACCCGGATCTGCGTAGCGCGCGGTCACAATCCCTGCAAACGGGGCGGTCAGCACTTTGTAGGAGGTGAGCGCCTTGATGCCAGCCACCTGCTGTTCCGCGAGTCGCGCGTTGGTCTCGGCGTCCTCCGCCGCCTGTTCGGAATAGAAGTGCTCGTTGGCCAGGTCGCGCGTGCGCTTCGCCAACCGCCGCTTGTTTTCCAGATCGGCCACCGCGCTGTCGTACTGATGATCCAGCTCGGGTGAGGTGATCTCCGCGATGAACTGCCCGGGCCTTACCCGATCGCCCTTGTCGACGGAGATCTTGGCCAGGTATCCACTCACCTTGGCGTACAAAGTCGCTGACTTGAAGGGCAACGCTTCGCCGAGCAGCGTGAGCTTCCGGACCGTAGGTCCCTGCTTCGAGGTAGCGACGGCGACCGAGGGGCCAGCGTCCGCGATGGTGGCGCGCTCCTTCAACTGCGCCGCGAGATCGCTCTGCTTCGCGTGCCAGAAGTAGTAGACGACCCCCGCTCCGACGACAACCAGCACGGCACCGAATACGTAGAAACCGAAAAACGAACCCGGGCGTCGCATGGGCAAACTCCGAAGAAACTTTAATTAGTGTTGTGCGGATTCGCCGCGTGCTTCGGCCGCGAAACGCTCGTCTAGCTCGTGCAGAGTAGGCGGCGGCTTGCGCAGGAAGGTGTAAACCACCGGCACCACGAACAGGGTACCCACCGTCGCGAGCAACAGCCCGCCGATAACGGCGCGTCCCAGGGGCGCGTTCTGCTCACCGCCTTCTCCCAACCCCAGCGCAGTGGGGAGCATGCCGATGATCATCGCCAGCGCCGTCATCAGAACCGGCCGCAGCCGCGTCTTGGCCGCCTCGACGGCAGCGTCGATGACCGCCATCTGCGGGTTAGCCACGCGGATATCGTTCGCAAAGCTCACCACCAGAATGGAATTCGAAACGCCGATCCCCACCGCCATGATCGCACCCATCGCCGACAGCACGTTGATCGTGGTGCCGGTGAGAGCCAGCATCCACAGAATGCCGATGAGCGCACCGGGCACCGCCATCATGATGATGAACGGATCGACCCAGGATTGAAACAGCACGACCAGCAACGCATACACCAGGATCACGGCCAGAATCAGGCCGAAGCCGAGGCTGCTGAAGGAATTCTGCATGAGCTCGTACTGTCCCCGGACAATGATCTTCGCTGTCTTGGGGAAGTCGGCCGCGGCTACGATGTCGGCGATCTTCTTCTGTATGTCGGCGACGACCCCGCCCAGGTCGCGCCCGTCCACATTGGCCGCGATGTCGATGACCCGCTGCACCGTGTAATGGCTGACCGATTCGTAACTCGTTTCGGGGCGGAGCGTAGCGAGGTTGGACAAGCGGGTCACGGGCGCGCCCGGTACGGCGTCGAGGCGCGAGGACGGGGCGCCATCGATCACCGGGCTAAAAGTCGGGGTAACGGCCGTTGACATCAGGTCGTCCACGCCCTTGATCTTCTCGATCGGCGTTTGCACTACCACAAAATAGTTGACGCCATTGGGCGCCAGATAAAACGACGGATTGGTCAACGAGCTCGACGACAAGCTGGTCAGCACGCTGTTCGCGACGTCGCGCTGCGTAAACCCGAGGCGGGCCGCGCGCAGCCGGTCTACGTCCACCCGCAACCCGGGGTAGTTCAATACCTGGAGCTGCCGTATGTCGAC
>DASPUW010000095.1:0-7156 GCA_035622675.1 Burkholderiales bacterium
GGCCCGCCTGTCGAGCAAGTGGTACGAGCTCGACATCGGCTGGCTCTACATCCGCAGCCTGGAGCTGCTCGGACTGGCGCAGGTGAAGAAGCTCGCGCCCAAGATCCGCTTCGAGCTCGGCAAGGCGCGCTGCGACCTGCAAACGCTGCAGGCGGTCATTACGCACCGCTACGACGTCGTGCAGCGCTTCGCGCGCTCGCTCAAAGCCACGCTCGCAAACGAGCTCGAGCGCGCGAAGACGCGCGGCCAGGCAGTCGACACGCGCCTGCTGCGTCGCTGGCTGCAGCGCGAAGCGAAGGATCTGCCGGTGTCCGAACAGGCGCGTCTGCAGGAGGTGCTGAGCAGCAGCCGGGTGCTGGCGACGGTCTATTCGATGCGCCAGGAGCTCTCCGCGCTGTGGGCGCGCTCCACCGCGTCGAAAGAGCAGTTGCTGCACCAGCTCGAAGACTGGTGCCGCCGGGCGGAGAAGAGCGGCATCGCCCCGCTGGAAGCCTTCTCGCGAACGCTGCGCGGCTACGCGTCCGCCTGACGCGCATTCCTTCCGGACAATAAAAAAGGCCTGCGCTGTTGCAGGCCTTTTTTATCGTTAGCGCGCAGCGCGGCCGACTACTTCAGCTTCGACTCCTTGTAGACGACGTGCTTGCGCGCAACCGGGTCGAATTTCTTCAACTCCATCTTGTCCGGTTTGGTCCGCCGGTTCTTGGTGGTGGTATAGAAGTGACCGGTTCCGGCGCTCGACTCGAGCTTGATCTTTTCGCGCATTGCGGCTCCTTTCGTGTCCTCGACCTAAACCTTGACGCCGCTCGCGCGCAGCTCGGCCAGCACGACGTCGATGCCCTTCTTGTCGATCAGCCGCAGTCCCGCCTGGCTCACCCGTAGGCGTATCCAGCGGTTCTCGCCATCCACCCAGAAGCGCCGCGACTGCAGGTTGGGCAGAAAACGGCGATGCGTCTTGTTGTTGGCGTGGGAAACGTGGTTCCCCTTCAGCGGCTTCTTGCCGGTGACCTCACAGATGCGAGCCATCTCTCGAAGCTCCTCACGCCTGGGAAACGAAAACGCGCTTTATACCATGGGCGCTTGCCACGCTCAAGGCGCAAGCCTCTCGCGCAGCCGTAAGCATTTCATACCGGCGTCCGGGTTTTTCCTAAGTCCTCTCAGCGCTTTACAACAAGGCGGCGAATCTCCTATCCTATTGCGCGCGGCTGGACGTGCCCATCAGGACGACCCGCCGACGGGTGTTGTACTCGGCGGTTTAAAACCAACATCAGGGGAAGGAGATCGAAGCTATGAAGAAATCAGGCATCGCCGCGGGGTTGCTCGGGCTGCTTTGCCTCGTCGGCTCGTCTGGCGTGTTCGCGCAGGTCAAGGGGATTTACTGGACCACCAGCGGGATGTTCGGGCCGTTTCCCATCACCGGCCTGATCCCCACCGTTCCCAAGGACAAGCAGCGTGACGTCACGATCCCGGTGAGCATGTTCGTCATCGACCATCCGAAAGGCCTGGTCGTGTTCGACACCGGCAACAACGCAGCCGTCTCCGACGGCAACTGCAAGTCGTATTGGGCGGCAGGGCTGTGCGACTTCCTGAAGCCCAGCCAGAAGCGCTCGGACGTGATCGACGAGCAGCTCAAGAAGCTCGGGTTCTCGCCGGACAAGGTGAAGGTCGTGATCACGTCGCACACGCACCTGGACCACGTCGGCAACATCGCGTTGTTCCCGAACGCGCTTCATGTGATGCAGAAGAGAGAGCTGTACCAGGGCTGGTGGCCCGAGAAGTTCCAGGGCCGCGCCACGCCGGGCACGTTCGTGCTGGCCGACATCATGCCCGCCCGTGAGTTCAACTATCTCGAGCTGGAAGGGGATTACGACCTGTTCGGCGACGGCAGCGTCCAGATCCTCAGCACGCCAGGCCACACGCTGGGTCATCAGTCCGTCAAGGCTAAGCTTGCCAGCGGCGGAACCATCGTCATGTCGCAGGACGCGGTCTGGATGCAGGAGAATCTGGACGGCTATCCCGCCGGCCTGAACTACAGCGTCCAGGCGTACACGAACTCAGTGAACCGCCTGAAGTTCATCCGCGACCTGGAAGGCGCCCAGCTGTTCATGGCGCACGACCAGGACCAGTACGCCGCGAAGGGCGGCAGATGGTATAAGTAAGTCAAGCGCACTTAGATCCTGCGCTGCAAGAGGCCCCCCCGCGCGGGGGGCTTCTTTTTTGCCCAATTTGAATCCATGTCCATCGTGAGCTCTGCTCCACCGGCGATCGCGCTCGAGTCCGTCTCGAAGCGCTACGGCTCGAAGACCATCATCCACGATCTTTCCTTCAGCGTGGGACAGGGCGAGATCGTCGGGTTTCTGGGTCCGAACGGCGCCGGAAAGACGACGACGATGCGCATGATCGCGGGCTACACCACGCCCACATCTGGACGCGTCACCGTAGCCGGCTTCGACATGGCGACCCAGAACGAGGCCGCGGCAGCGAAGATCGGTTATCTCCCCGAGCATCCGCCGCTATACGACGTCCTGGATGTGTCCACGTTCCTGCGCTTCGTGGCGAAGATCAAAGGCGTCGCGCCGCACGAGATTGCATCCGAGCTGGAGCGCGTCGTCGGGGCGTGCCGTCTGGAAGCGGTCACCCGCAGCGAGATCTTCAAGCTTTCCAAGGGATACCGGCAGCGACTGGGACTCGCCCAGGCGTTGCTGGGGAAGCCGCAGGTGCTGCTGCTGGACGAGCCTACCGCGGGCCTGGACCCGGGACAGATCCAGGAGACCCGAGAGGTCATCCGCGTGTTCGGCGAGACTCATGCCGTTCTGCTCTCCACCCACATCCTGCACGAGGTGACTCTGATCTGTCAGCGCGTGGCCATCATCAATCAAGGGCGGCTGCTGGCGATCGACTCGCCGAGCGGGCTGCAACGGGCGTCTGAACAGACCAACAGCGTGGTTCTGGAGGCCACGGCGCCCGCCAATCCGCTGCGCCAAGAACTGCTGTCGATCGAGGGTGTCAATGCGGTCAGGATCCAGCTGCTGCCAGGCCGCACTTCGACGCATTACGTCGAGTGCCAGGTCGAGGCGCGCGACGGCATCGAGTCACACATCGCGCGGGCCGTTGCCGGCCGCTGGGAGCTGCACCGGTTGGAGCGCCAGCAACCGACGCTCGAAAACGTCTTTCTGCGTTACGTGCGCGCCGGCGCTCGCGAGCGGGAAGCCGCGTGATCAGCACTGCCCGTTTTGACGAGGCCCCTGCATGAGAGGTCTGCTCGCCATTTATCAGAAGGAGCTCGTGAGCTACTTCCGTTCGCCGATCCCCTACTTCGCGGTGTCGGTGTTTCTCGTGTTGACGGGGTTCTTCTTCCTGCGCAACGTGTTCGAGACCGGCATCGGCACGATGGACGAGACGCTGCAGAACATGGGCGTGCTGCTGCTCATCATCGTGCCGGTCCTCACGATGCGGTTGTTCTCCGGTGAATACACGGGACGAACTATGGAACTGCTCATGACGCTGCCGCTCAAGCCCTGGCAGATCGTGCTGGGCAAGTACCTGGGGGCGACCACGATACTGCTGCTGATGACGCTCGCCACGTGCATCGACCTGATCCCCTTATATCTGTATGGCAACCCGGAGACGAAGACGATCCTGTCGGGCTACCTGGGCTTCGTCCTGCTCGGCATGGCGGGCCTGGCGATCGGGCAGTTCTTTTCCGCGCTGACCCAGAACCAGATCGTCGCCGCGCTGGGCAGCGTGCTGGTGCTGCTGGCGTTCTGGTTCGTCGGCCATCTGCAGGGCTTCCAGAGCTCATACGCGCTGCGCAGCCTGTTCGGCTACCTGTCCTTCTCCCAGCATTTCGCGGATTTCATCCGCGGTCTGGTGCGCTCCGAAGCCGTGATGTTTTATCTCATCGTGACTGCCATCGCGCTGACTCTCAACACCAGCTATCTGCAGTGGCGGCGCTGACATGGACGCATCGTTTCGTCACCTGCTGACGTTGCTTGCGGGCATTGCGCTGCTCGCGGCTGCAGCCGCCGCTCACGCAGTGCTGGTAGAGGCCACGCTGTGGACCAGCTTGCTCGGCGTCGCGGGACTCGTCCTGGCGGGATGGGGCGTTTTTGCCCTGCGCTCGGAGATCGGCGCCTTGATCCGTAAACGGCGCGGAGAGATCGCGCTCTACACGCTCGGCGTGATCGGCGTGCTGATCGCCATCGCCTATTTCTCTATGCGCTTTTCGGTGCGCTTCGACATGACCACGGCGGGATTGTTCTCGCTTTCGCAGCAGACCAAGGAGATGCTGCAGCGCCTCGAGAAGCCCGTGCACATCACCTTCTTCCACGATCCGATGATGCGCGAGACGGTCGAGCTCTACCAGCTGATGGCGTCGCAGACGGGCAAGATCACTACCGAGTTCTACGATCCGATGCTCAATCCCGCCCAGGCCCGGATGCGCGGCGTCGAATTCGCCGGGACTGCGATTCTGGAGAGCGAAGGACGACGGCTGACGGTGAACAGCCCGAGCGAGACCGACATCGCCAACGGCATTCTGCGCGTGTCGCAGGGCGTTCAGCAGATTGTGTGCTTTCTCGACGGTCATGTGGAGCCCGATCCGTTCAGCCTGGAGTCGCACGATCACCTGGAGGGCACGGCCGGGCACACGCACGGGCTGGGCTCCCGGATCGACATCCACGAGCGGCACGGCATCGCCAAGGCGCGCCACGGGCTGGAGGCGATGAATTACGTGGTCGAGAAGGTGGCACTCATGAAAGGCGACGCCGACCTTTCGCGCTGCTCCGTGCTGGTGGTAGCCGGCCCCAAGGTCCCTTTGCTTCCGGCCGAAGTCAAGGAGATCGACCGCTACCTGGCCCGCGGCGGCAACGCGCTCTTCATGCTCGATCCGTTCATCACCACCGGCCTGGAGCCCGTGATCCGGGAGTTCGGCGTCATTCTCGACGACGATATCGTGATCGACGAGGCGAGCCACTTCTGGACCGACGTGTCCGCCCCCGCGGTCAGCGACTACAACCGCGACGAGATCACGCGGGACCTGCCGCTCACGTTCTTCCCCGGCGCCCGTTCATTGTCGCCGACGCCGCAGCGCGTCCCCGGGACGGCCGTTCGGCCGCTGATCAACTCGTCGAGAGACAGCTTCGGGCAAAGCAATCGCGACCGCGTCGACTTGAAGCCCGGCAACGCCAAACCCGGTCCGCTCACCATCATGGTGATCGTCAACCGGCGACCCGAGTACGTCGCTTCGGCCGAGGCTGTACAGCACGAGCCGCAGGGGAAACCGGCGCAACCAGCCGCGATGCCCAGCGAGAAGCCGACAACGGGCAACCGGATCGCGGTGATCGGCGATTCGGATTTTGCCACCAACTCGTTCTATCACATCATGGGGAACGGCAAGCTGTTCCTCAACACGGTGAACTATCTTGCGTCGAAGGAGAACCTGATCGGCATCGCGCCGCGCACTTACGATGTGCCGCGCGTCAATCTCACCAATCGCCAGATCCATGGCACGGTATTCCTGACTATCGTCGTCATCCCGGCGTTGATGGCGCTCGTCGGCATCGCCGTGTGGTGGAGGCAGAGGTGAGCGGGGGTGAAACGAAGCGCGGCGGCGTAAGCGTCAGGCTGTCGGTCATATGGATCGTCCTGCTGGTGCTGGCGGGTGCAATCGCCGCAATCGAGCTGACCGACCGCGCTCGCTCGCAACGCGAGGAAAGCGCCCCGGCGCAACGCGACCCTCGCCTGCTGGTGCCCGTGCCGCTCGAGCAGGTCGGTGCAATCGAAGTGGCGTACGCCGGTGCAGTGCATCGCTTCGAACGGGACGCAGCCGGCGCCTGGTTCTACCACGGCGTCCACGCCAAGACGGATGCGACGCACGTGCACCAGGCCGATCCGGCCATGGCTCAGCGCATCGAGAAGGCGCTGCAGGGTTTCGGCCGCACGCGGATGGAGCGCTTTCTCCCCGCCGGCAGCGCAGTCGAGCAGTACGGGCTAGCCAACCCGCAGATGGTGATCCTCGTGTACCGCCCTAACGAGCTGCAACCGCTGCTTCAAGTCGCAGTGGGCGACGTGGCGCCCGACAAGCTGAGTCGTTACGTGATGGCGGTGGGACGCCCCTCGGTCGTGACCATTGCGAACTACCAGATCGACAATCTCGTCGGATTGATCAAGGCCGCGGCCGAGTCCGGCCAGGGGCAAGCCGTGGTCAAGCCGTCTTGACCGGTCAGCTTGGCTTCACCTGGCGGTCGACCCAGTCCTTGATTCCCGGCGCACTCGCGCGAATCCCGCGCGCCAATCGGTCAACCCCTGTGCGCCGCGCGCGGCGCTTGTCATCGGCTCTGCTCTTGCTGCTAGCGTCTGCGCCGGCTGCTGCGCACACGGTGGGCAAGGGGCTCGCCACCATCACGATCACGGGACAGAACGTCCAGTACAACCTCGTTCTGGCCTTGAGCGCCGCTGCACCGCAAGGCCTGGAAGCGTTGCAGCTCCCCAAACCCGGTCCGGGGTCTGATTACTCGCCGCTGCTCACAGCGATCGAGCAGAGGGTTCGAATCGAAGCCGACGGCCGTGTGTGCCAAGCCGCGGCGGGGTCGGTCACTCCTCCCAGTCAGGAAGGCGGCACAGTGGCGGTGCAGCTCCCCTTCGTCTGCGAGCATGCCCCGCGCGAGCTCACTATCCGCGACGACTTGTTCGACGTGCTGGGCGCGGGCTACCACACCATCGCCAACATCCAGTGGCCAGGGGGCAGCGAGCAGTTCGTGTTCCTGCCGGGCGCGCGGGAGGCGCGCGTAAGCGTTTCCGAGGGCGTCACGACGCGGGGCGTCGGCAGCTTTTTCCTGCTCGGGATCGAACACATCCTCACGGGCTACGATCACCTGCTGTTTCTGCTGGCGCTGGCGCTGCGCGGGGGCAACCTGTGGTCGCTGCTCAAGATCATCACCGCGTTCACGCTAGCGCACAGCATCACGCTCGCGCTCGCCGCCCTCAACGTCGTGGTGCTGCCCGAGCGCCTGGTCGAGGCCACCATCGCCCTGTCCATCGCCTACGTCGCCGCCGAGAATCTCTTCATGCCGCACGCCGTTTCACACCGCTGGGCAGTGGCCTTCATTTTCGGCCTGATGCACGGGTTTGGCTTCTCCAACGTGCTGCGTGAGCTCGG
>DASPUW010000096.1:0-3449 GCA_035622675.1 Burkholderiales bacterium
CTGAAGGACATCGCCGCTGGGCTCGGTCCGGATTTCTGGCGCCTGCGCATCGGCATCGGTCACCCCGGCGATCGGGACGTCGTCATCGATTACGTGCTCGAGCCTCCACGACAGGAAGAGGCCGATCTGATCTCCACTGCGATCGAGCACAGCCTCGAAGTGTGGCCTTTGATCCTGAGCGGCGAGATGGAGAAGGCCATGCACCGCCTGCACACCAAAGTGCAAGAGTGAACCGCGGAGACGCGGGAAACTTCAAGATCGCATTTAAGCCGCCACGGCGCCAAGACGCCAAGGAAAACGAGACAGAGTGGTAGTCCAGACAGAGCGGCGCACGATCGAGGTCCCACCATTCGCTGCGGGTCAGCCGCGACCAGCAAGCCGCCGTATTTTTTCTTGGCGCCTTGGTGTCGTGGCGGCTGCAAGGGCCAGGTTTTCTCTTGCGTCAGATCAGTTGTTGACGAACGAAGTATGAGTCTCAAATGCGGCATCGTGGGCCTGCCCAACGTGGGCAAGTCCACTCTGTTCAACGCGCTGACCAAGGCCGGCATCGCGGCGGAGAATTATCCTTTCTGCACGATCGAGCCCAACGTCGGCGTGGTGGAAGTGCCCGACGAGCGCCTGGAGCGCCTCGCGCAGATCGCCAGGCCGCAGAAGGTCACTCCGGCGATCGTCGAGTTCGTTGACATCGCCGGTCTGGTGGCCGGCGCGTCCGAAGGCCAGGGTCTGGGCAACCAGTTCCTCGCCAATATCCGCGAGACCGATGCAATCGCCCACGTCGTGCGCTGCTTCGCCGACGACAACGTGATGCACGTCGCGGGCAGGATCGATCCCGTATCCGATATCGAAACCATCCAGACCGAGCTTGCGCTTGCGGATCTGCAGAGCGTGGACAAGCAGCTTGCGAAATACGAGAAGGTCGCCAGCGCCGGCGGCGACAAGCAGGCTCAGCGCCTGGTGGCTGCTCTCGAGAAAGTGCGCCCCGCGCTCAACGAGGCGAAGCCTGCGCGCTCGGTGCGCCTCGAACCGGAGCAGGAGCAGCTCCTGAACCCCCTGTTCCTGCTCACCATGAAGCCCGTCATGTACGTGGCCAACGTGGACGAAAAGGGTTTCGAGGGAAACGCGCTGCTCGACCGCGTGCGCGACTATGCACGCACCGAGGGTGCGCCGGTGGTCCCCATCTGCGCAGCGCTGGAGGCGCAGATCGCCGATCTATCCAGCGACGACAAGCGCGTGTTCCTCGCTGACATGGGGCTCGAAGAGCCTGGGCTCAACCGCCTTATCCGCGCCGCCTACGAGCTGCTGGGGCTGCGAACCTACTTCACCACCGGACCGAAGGAGGTGCGAGCGTGGACCATCCACAGCGGTGACACTGCGCCGAAGGCCGCCGGAGTGATCCACACCGACTTCGAGCGCGGCTTCATTCGCGCGGAAGTCATCACGTACGACGACTACATCGCCTGCAAAGGCGAAGCGGGCGCGCGCGAGGCGGGAAAGATGCGCTTGGAAGGCAAGGACTACGTCGTCCAGGATGGCGACGTCGTTTACTTCCGCTCCAACGTCTGAGGCGAACCCCCCTCACCCCAGCCCCCGGATCAAGTCCGGGGCAGGCTCTCTCCCGCGAAGGGAGAGGGAGATGTTGCGCTAACCGCGGCCCCGATGCTCGACCAGCGAAACGGCCTCGTGTCCTTTCAGCATGAAGGAAGTGACGCCGAGGCTGAAGGACCTGGACAGCAGGTTGCCAAGCCGCTCGCGCAGCGGCTCCTTCGCCGCCGAGAGAATAACCACCGAATACATCGGCGGCTTGCCGAGCAGGGGAACGACATTGATCCGGAATGGCATCTGGCTCGAATCCCCGGCCTCTTCCGCGATCTTCTTGAGCGAGCTTTCCAGCTCGGACTCGGTTGGATATTGCATGACGGTCGTGTCGCTCGACCGCACATCCTCGGCTTGCTGCGTGCTCATACGGTGCTCCTTGCCCAGCTCTATTGGGGACGCCGACGCTGCGGGGCGAGCTTCACCCTCAGCGTTGTCTCCGCCCGGTTTCCTAATCTCCCGTGGAAGCCGCAGGCCGTCTCCAATCAGGCACGCAGTCTCCCTGTGCTGAGAGTTATTCTGGCCCGGCCAACGGCGTTCCGCAAGCGGGCGGGAGAGGGGCCCGGGGATTGTAAAAAAGCGGCTGTCTGGCCTGTCTTCAGCGCTTGCGGCCGCCGAGCAGGCCGCCCAGCACGCCGCGGATGATCTCGCGGCCGACCTGAGAACCGACCGAGCGCGCGGCGCTCTTCGCGGCCGCTTCGAGCACACCCTCCTTGTGCCCGCCGCGCGGACCCGTCGTTCCCAGCAGGATTCCCCCCAGCGCATCGAGCACCCCGCCGCCGGCCGGCGCCGTGCCCGCCGGCTGTCCCGGCGCGGGCGCCGCCTGCATGCGCTGCTTTCCGGCGGCGGCCAGCTTCTCGTAGGCCGACTCGCGGTCAACGCTCTGCTCGTAATGGCCATACACGGGCGAAGACTTGATCAACTGCTGACGCTCTTGCGGCGTGACCGGTCCGATGCGGCCCGACGGCGGCAGAATCCACGCGCGCTCGACCACGCTCGGCGTGCCCTTCGCATCGAGGAATGACACCAGCGCCTCGCCCACGCCGAGCTCGGTGATCGCCTTCTGCGTGTCGAGCCCCGGGTTGGCCCGCATCGTGGTGGCCGCGCTTTGCACCGCTTTTTGATCGCGCGGGGTGAACGCGCGCAGCGCGTGCTGCACGCGGTTCCCGAGCTGGCCGAGCACCGTATCGGGAACATCGAGCGGATTCTGCGTGACGAAATAAACGCCGACGCCCTTGGAACGGATCAGGCGCACGACCTGCTCGATCTTGTCGAGCAGCGCCTTGGGCGCGTCGGTGAACAGCAGGTGCGCCTCGTCGAAGAAGAACACGAGCTTCGGCTGTTCCGGGTCGCCCACTTCGGCCAGCGACTCGTACAGCTCCGACAGCATCCACAGCAGGAAGGTCCCGTACGTGCGCGGCGTCTGCATCAGCTTGTCCGCGGCCAGAATGTTGACCACACCACGGCCCTGACTGGTCTGCATGAGGTCCGCCACGTTTAGAGCAGGCTCGCCGAAGAACTTGTCCGCGCCCTGCTGCTCGAGCGCGAGCAGCCCGCGCTGGATGGCGCCGATGCTGGCCGCCGACACGTTGCCGTACTGCGTGGTGAGCTGTTTCGCGTTGTCGCCGATGTACTGCAGCGCCGCGCGCAGGTCCTTGAGATCGAGCAGCAGAAGACCGTTGTCGTCGCACGCCTTGAACACCAGCGTGAGGACACCTTCCTGCGTGTCGTTCAACTCGAGTATCCGCGACAACAGCAGCGGCCCAAGCTCCGCCACCGTGGCGCGTACCGGGTGACCCTGCTCGCCGAACACGTCCCAGAATGTCACCGGCGACGCCGCGAAAACGGGCTCCTTG
>DASPUW010000097.1:0-5833 GCA_035622675.1 Burkholderiales bacterium
ACGGCGCACGCCGCCGATGAAATACAAAGACTACTATCGAATACTGGGCGTCGAACGCTCGGCCAACGAAGAGGCCATCAAGAAGGCCTACCGTAAGCTTGCGCGCAAATACCATCCCGACGTGTCCAAGGAGAAGGACGCCGAGGAGAAATTCAAGGAGGTGTCGGAGGCTTACGAGGTCTTGAAGGACGCGGACAAGCGCAAGGCCTACGACACCATGGGCTTCTACCAGCCAGGCCAGGAGTTTCGCCCGCCGCCGGACTGGGAACAGCAGTTTCGCGGTGGTGGCGCGCAGGACATGGAAGACCTCGACTTGTTCGAGCTGCTGTCCGGGCTGGGGATCGGGCGGGGCGGCTTCCGCGCGCGCGGGGGCGGTGCCGGGCTGCGCATACCCGGCCAGGATTACGAGGTGACGGCACACCTGAACGTCGAGGATGTCGCGCGTGGCACCGAGCTCGAGATCCCCATGACCGTCAGTGAAGTCTCCGGTGACGGCCAGCTGCACCGCACGACCAGGACCGTGAAGGTCCGGATCCCGAAGGGGGCGACTCAAGGACAGCGCCTGCGCGTCCCGGGCAAAGGCGGCGCGGGTCACGGCGGGGGGCCCGACGGCGATCTGTACGTCAACATCGAGCTCAAGCCCCACGACCTGTTTCGCGTGACCGGCCACGACCTGTATCTGGAGGTGCCCGTGGCGCCCTGGGAGGCTGCGCTCGGGGCCGAAGTTCAGATCCCGACGCTCGACGGGCGCGTCAGCGTCAAGGTCCCGGCCGCCTCACGAGCGGGGCAGAAGCTGCGTGTGCGCGGCAAAGGCCTGCCACGGCCCGGCGCCGGCGAGGGCGATCTTTATGCGGTGCTGCAGATCGTGACGCCGTCGGTGCTGAGCGAGCGCGAGAAAGAGTTGTATCGCGAGCTGCAGCAGGCATCATCGTTCAATCCGAGGGGCCACTTCGGCTGACGCGAGCGGGCTTCGACTAACTGGGCGCGGAGCGAGCATGTCCACTGACCGATACGAGCAGACGCTGCTGACCGAACAGCTGGAAGTGGCTCTGGAAGAGCTGGCGCGGGCCTCCGGCCTGATGCCCCAGGAGATCGTCGAGCTGGTCGAGTACGGCGTCTTTCAGCCGGTCGCCGGCAGCGCAGAGGCGGCCTCCATGTCCACCTGGCGTTTCTCGGCGCGGACCATCACGCTGGGCCGGCGAGCCCGCCGCCTGAAGGCCGATTTCGACCTCAATCTCTCTGGGCTCGCGCTGGCGCTGACCTATCTTGAGCGGATCGAAGAGCTGGAAGCGGAGCTCGAGCGCCTGCGCTGCCAGATGCTCGACTGACCGGCTCGACTTGCGCGCCGGCGGCTGACGGCCGCAGCGCCTTCACTTCATGCCGAGCGAGAACACGCCTTCCAGATCGATGCGCGAATAGGCGCGGAAGGCGATCAACGTCTCGGTGCTGTCGATCCCCTCGATGCGCTGCATGCGATTGGTCACGATGTCGGCGAGATCTTCGTTGCTGCGCACGCGCACCATGGCGACCAGGTCATAGCGTCCCGCTACCGAGTAGACCTCGGAGATCCCTTCCGTCGAGGCGAGCTTGTCGGCTACCTCGCTGACGCGGGCGCGGGCTACATTGAGCAGCACGATTGCGGTGACCATAGGCGGGCTTCCTGTGTGCTGTGATTGACCGCCCCACCTTACCACGCAAGCCCGCCCCCGCGCCGCCGGGCCCCTGGACCTGACCCGATCGCTTGACAACTCAAACATACAGGTCTTATAAGTCGCCTTCTAAATCATCTGGCGGATAGCGCATGAAGGTGGTCTGCATCGGTGGCGGGCCGGCCGGGCTGTACTGCTCCATCCTGCTGAAGGCAGCCGACCCGCGGCACGACATCACCGTGCTCGAGCGCAACCGTCCCGACGACACGTTCGGCTGGGGCGTGGTGTTCTCGGACGCGACCTTGGACAACTTCCGGCAAGCCGACCCGGCGAGCCACGCCGAGATCGTGCGCAGCTTCCACCACTGGGACGACATCGACGTGTTCTTCAAGGGCGCGAAGATCACGTCGAGCGGCCATGGCTTCTGCGGCATCGCGCGCAAGAAGCTGCTCAACATCCTGCAGGCGCGGGCGGCTGCGATGGGTGTCCAGCAGGTGTTCCAGACCGAGGTGGCAGACGAGGCCGCGTACGCCGACGCCGATCTCGTTATCGCTGCGGACGGCATCAACAGCACGATGCGGCGCAAATACGCCGAGCACTTCAGGCCCGAGATCGACGTGCGCAAATGCCGCTACATCTGGCTTGGCTCGCACCAGCCCCTGCAGGCTTTCACTTTCGCGTTCGAGCACACGCCGTGGGGCTGGTTCCAGCTGCACGCCTACCGCTTCGACCACGACACGAGCACGTTCATCATCGAGACGCGCGAGGAGACCTGGTTGGCCGCCGGCCTGGACCGCCCCGACCCGGACGGCTCGGTCGCTTTCTGCGAAGGGCTGTTCGGCGGCTATCTGGGCGGACATCGCCTGCTCACAAACTCGCGCCATCTGCGCGGGTCTGCCTGGCTCAACTTCAACCGCGTGCTGTGCGAGAAGTGGCATCACCGTAACGTGGTGCTGATCGGCGACGCCGCGCACACCGCCCATTTCTCGATCGGCTCCGGGACCAAGCTCGCGATGGAGGATGCGATCGCCTTGTCGCGGGCACTGACCGAGCAGTCCGGGATCCAGGCGGCGCTGGAGCAGTACCAGCGCGAGCGCAGCACCGAGGCCCTGCGCCTGCAGAGCGCTGCGCGCAACCGCATGGAGTGGTTCGAGAACGTCGCGCGCTACGCCCATCTCGATCCGCTGCAGTTCTCCTATGCGCTGTTGACCGGCAGCCAGCGGATCGGCCACGACAACCTGCGGTTGCGCGACCGCGGCTACGTGGATCGCGTGGAGACCTGGCTGGCTGAGCACAGCGGCCTGCCGGCAAAACCCGTCCCGCCCATGTTCACGCCTTTCCGCCTGCGTGCCCTCACGCTCGCAAACCGCGTGGTGGTCTCGCCCATGGCGATGTACTCGTGCCGCGACGGCCTGCCCGACGATTTCTATCTGGTGCACCTGGGTTCGCGCGCTCTGGGCGGGGCTGGGCTGGTATTCACCGAGATGACGTGTGTCGCGCCTGACGCTCGCATCAGCCCGGGCTGCGCCGGGCTGTGGAACGACGAGCAGGCGCGTGCCTGGAAGCGCGTGGTGGACTTCGTGCATACCCGAAGCAGCGCGAAGATCGGCCTTCAGCTCGGCCACGCCGGTCCCAAAGGCTCGACCCAGCTTGGCTGGGAGGAAATCGACGAGCCCCTGGCGCAGGGCAACTGGCCGTTGATCGCGCCGTCTTCCCTTGCATATGGCCCGACCAACCAGGTACCGCGCGCCATGACACGCGCGGACATGGACCGCGTGCGGGACGAGTTCGTGCGTGCGGCGCAATGGGGTGCAGCATGCGCCTTCGACATTCTGGAGCTGCACTGCGCGCACGGCTACCTGCTGTCGAGCTTTATCTGTCCGCTCACCAATCGGCGGGCCGACGAATACGGCGGAGCGCTCGCCAACCGCCTGCGCTATCCGCTGGAGGTGTTCCGCGCGGTGAGAGCGGTTTGGCCGGACGAGCGGCCGATGTCGGTGCGCATCTCGGCGCACGACTGGGCACCCGGCGGCAACACGCCGGACGACGCGGTCGAGATCGCGCGCCAGTTTCGAGCCGCTGGCGCCGACTTGATCGACGTGTCCTCGGGCCAGACCACGCGCCTCGCCCGGCCGGTCTACGGGCGCATGTACCAGACCCCGTTCTCCGATCGCATCCGCAACGAAGTGGGTATCGCGACCATGGCCGTGGGCAATATCTTCGAGCCGGATCACGTGAACAGCATCATCGCGGCCGGCCGCGCGGACCTGTGTGCGCTGGCGCGGCCGCATCTCGCCGATCCGTTCTGGACCCTCCACGCGGCGGCACAATTGGGCTACAGCGCAGCGCCCTGGCCGCCGCAATATCTGAACGGGAAGGAGCAGCTCGAACGGAATCTCGCGCGCGCAGCGCAGATGGCGATCAATGTCTGACGGGCACCTCAGCGGCAAGCATGCGGTCGTGACGGGCGGCGGGCGTGGCATCGGCGCCGCGATCGCCCGCGCGCTGGCGCAGCACGGCGCAACTTTGACCCTGATGGGGCGGGACCGCGCGCGCCTCGAGTCTCGCAGCCGCGAACTGGCGGCGCAGCCAGTGACCGTGGACGTTGCCGACGCCGATTCTGTTGCCGCGGCCTTCGAGCAGGCAACGGCAGCATCCGGAGCTGTCCACATCCTGGTGAACAATGCGGGCGCGGCGGCAAGCGCTCCGTTCGTCCGTACCGACCTCGGTCTATGGAAGCAGATGCTCGAGATCAACCTTACGGGCACCTATCTCTGCTGCAAGCAAGCGCTGCCGGGCATGCTGGACAGCGGATTTGGGCGCGTCGTCAATATTGCCAGCACGGCAGGCTTGACCGGCTACCCCTTTGTCACGGCGTACTGCGCCGCCAAGCACGGCGTCGTCGGCCTCACGCGCGCGCTGGCGCTCGAAACGGCGCGCCGCAACGTGACTGTGAATGCCGTCTGTCCGGGGTACACCGAGACGGATCTGCTCGGTGATGCGATCGCCAACATCGTGCGTACGACCGGCAAGAGCGAGGCCGAGGCGCGCGCGGCACTGCTCAGCCGGAACCCTCAGCGGCGCATGATGCGGCCCGAGGAGGTCGCCAATGCCGCGCTCTGGCTGTGCCTGCCGGGTTCGGAGGCGATCACGGGCCAGGCCATCGCTGTGGCGGGGGGCGAGCTGCTGTGAGAGCCACGAAGACACGTCCGCTCCCGAACCGGGTGACCACTGCGGTCGATCTCGAAACGCGCTTGACGGACGAGCACCATCAGGCGCTCAAACTCTGGCTGCGCCTGCTGTCCTGCACGAATCTGGTAGAGGCGGCAATCCGCAGCCGGCTGCGTGCCGAGTTCGGGATCACGCTGGCCCGTTTCGACCTCATGGCCCAGCTCGAGCGCAATCCGGCGGGCCTCAAGATGAGCGAGCTGTCGCGGCGGCTGATGGTGAGCGGCGGCAATATCACCGGCCTGACGGATCAACTCGAGAAGGAAGGACTGGTGGCGCGCGCGGCGACACCTGAGGACCGGCGAGTCTACTCGGTGAAGCTCACGCCCGCGGGGCGGACCTTGTTCGGCCGCATGGCGACCTCTCACGAGCGCTGGGTGATCGGGTTGTTCTCGGCGCTCAACTCTGCGGAGCGGTCACAAGTCTACCGTCAGCTCGCCAAGCTCAAACTGCACGTCGCTGGCGCGGCCGCGTCGGGCGACTAGGAGGTAATCCGATATGAGCGCAAGCGTCGATAGCGATCGTGGTGAGCCAAACACGGCCGACCTGACCGCGTACAAGGGGCGGCATTTCTTGTGGGCCGTGAACGCGCGCGTGGGGGTGCTTACGCTCAATCGGCCGGAGAAGAAGAACCCGCTCACCTTCGACTCCTACGCCGAGCTGCGCGATTTGTTCCGCCGCTTGCAGCACGCACCCGAGGTGCGCTGCGTCGTGTTGACCGGCGCAGCCGACAACTTCTGCTCTGGCGGTGACGTGCACGAGATCATCGGGGCATTGACCCGGCGCGCGATGCCAGGGTTGCTGGAGTTCACGCGCATGACGGGCGACGTGGTGAAAGCCATGCGCGCGTGCCCGCAGCTCATCGTCGCCGCCGTCGACGGCGTGTGTGCCGGCGCCGGCGCGCTGCTGGCGCTGGCGTCGGACCTGCGCCTGGGCACCGCGCGCAGCCGGACGGC
>DASPUW010000098.1:0-4141 GCA_035622675.1 Burkholderiales bacterium
GGATGCGGGCTTGCTTCGGCATGCTCGCCATCGGGCTGCTCGCGGCTGCGTGCGGCGGTTCGCCGACGGTCAAGCCGGCCGAGCTGGTCAAGTTCAAGCCGACAGCGCGCGCCAAAGTCGTGTGGCATTCCTCGGTCGGTGAGGCCGACGTCTATATCTTCACCCCAGCCGTTTACGAGGGGGCGGTCTACGCCGCCGGGGCGGACGGCAGGCTGTCCCGTTTCGATGCGGCGAGCGGCAAGCGGGTGTGGCGCGTCAAAACCAAGGAGGAGCTGTCGGGCGGCGTCGGCGCGGATGCCGGCGTGGTCGTCGTAGGGTCCCGGAAAGGCGCTGTGCTGGCCTACGATGTGAATGGTAAGCCGCTGTGGAAATCCCAGGTGAGCAGCGAAGTTCTGATGGCGCCGCGCGCTTCTCAGGGTCTGGTGGTGGTACGGAGCGGCGACGGCAAGATCTTCGCGCTGGACGCGAAGGACGGGAAGCAGCGCTGGGAGTACCGGTTCACGCTGCCGCCGCTGCTGCTGCGCTCGGACGCGGGGGTGACGATCGTGAAAGGCACGGTGCTCGCTGGCTTGTCGG
Organism: Burkholderiales bacterium; assembly: GCA_035622675.1. Classification (GTDB taxonomy): domain Bacteria; phylum Pseudomonadota; class Gammaproteobacteria; order Burkholderiales; family SHXO01; genus SHXO01. The sequence goes on from DASPUW010000098.1 coordinate 577, forward strand.
CGGGCCGGGTCGTCGCGCTCAATCTCACCGACGGCAGCGTGCTGTGGGAGTCGACGCTGGCACAGCCCAAGGGCGCCAACGAGCTGGAGCGCATCACGGACATCGGCGCGTCCGCGGTGATCTCAGGCGATCAAGCGTGCGCGGTGGCCTACCAGGGACGCGTCGGCTGCTATGAGGTAGCACGCGGTACGCTGCTGTGGAGCCGCGACGCGTCGGCTTACGTCGGGCTCGAACCCGATCCCATCACCCTGTACATGAGCGACACCCGCAGCTCGGTGCTAGCGCTCGACCGGAATACGGGCGCAACCATCTGGAAGCAGGACAAGCTGTTCGCTCGGGAGTTGAGCGCTCCCGTCGAAGTAGGGCTGTACGTGGCGCTGGGCGATTTCGAGGGCTACCTCCACTTCCTCGACCGCGACACCGGGAGTTTCGCCGTCCGGCTGTCCACCGACGGCAGCGGTATCCGCGCGCGCCCGATTCGCATAGGCCAGAACGTGCTCGTGCAGACACTGGACGGCGGGGTTTACCTGGTCTCCGTCAAGACGCTTTAGGAAAGCTCTGATCAAGTCTCGCTTGCGCGACCGCGGCGATTTGCGCCGCACCCAACAGCCCTCGCGATGAAGCCCACGATCGTATTGGTCGGCCGCCCAAACGTCGGCAAGTCGACTTTGTTCAACCGCTTGACGCGCAGCCGCGACGCGCTGGTGGCGGATATTCCCGGGCTCACGCGCGATCGACACTACGGCCATGGGCGCCTGGGCCCCAGACCTTACCTGGTGGTCGACACCGGCGGTCTGGAGCCGGCCGCGAAGGAGGGCATTTTTCACGCCATGGCGCGGCAGACGCTGCAGGCGGTGGATGAGGCCGATGCGGTCGTCTTGATGGTCGATGCCAGAAGCGGCTTGACGGCGGCCGATCGGGAAATCGCAGCACGCCTGCGCAAAACGGGGCGGGCGCTTTGGCTGGCGGTGAACAAGAGCGAAGGATTGAATGACGCCGGCGTGGAGTTCTACGAGCTCGGGCTCGGTCAACCGCTGCCGATCTCGGCGGCGCATGGAACCGGGGTTTACGAGCTGATCGAGCGTGTGCTGGACGAGTTCACCTCTGTCGAAGACGCTGATGAACCAGCCGAGACCGCGCAACGCGCGCCGCGGATCGCCATCGTGGGGCGGCCCAATGCGGGCAAGTCCACGCTGGTCAACGCCATCATCGGCGAGGAACGCGTGATTGCCTTCGAGCAGCCGGGCACGACGCGCGACAGCATCTACGTCGACTTCCAGCATCAGGGGCGGCCCTACACGCTGATCGATACGGCAGGGGTGCGGCGGCGCGGCAAGGTGGTGGAAACCGCGGAGAAGTTTTCCGTGATCAAGACGCTGCAGGCGATCGAGGACGCCAACGTCGTCGTCCTGGTGCTCGACGCCGAACGCGAAATCGCCGAGCAGGACGCGCACATCGCCGGGTTCATCCTGGAGGCGGGACGCGCGCTGGTGGTGGCGGTGAACAAGTGGGACGGCGTAGATGAGGCACGGCGCCAGCAGGTCAAGCGCGAGCTCGTGCGCAAGCTGGGTTTCTTGAGCTTCGCTTCCGTGCATTACATCTCGGCGCGCGAGGGCCGGGGGCTGACAGAACTTATCAAATCGATAGATTTGGCCTATGCCGCCGCCATGACCAAGCTGCCCACCCCGAAGCTTACGCGAGCTCTAATAGCTGCCACTTCGCGGCAGGCGCCGCCGCGGCACGGATTGTTCCGTCCCAAGCTGCGTTACGCCCATCAAGGCGGTATGAATCCGCCCGTGATCGTGATCCACGGCAACCAGCTCGACGGTTTGCCAGATAGTTACCGGCGTTATCTGGAACGTTTCTTCATTGACACATTCCGCCTGCAGGGCACGCCGGTGCGCCTGCGGTTCAAGGCCGGCGCAAATCCTTATGCCGAGCGTGGGTGAAGCGCGTCGTGCGCGGGGCAGCGAAGTGCCGCTGATGTGGCAACGGCCGTCGAATTCAAGTACAGTGATCCATCCGGGACCAGAAGATAAAACAAGGAGGCCGCATGAGCGCCAAAGGGCAACTGCTACAAGACCCGTTCTTGAACGCCTTGCGCAAAGAACATGTGCCCGTCTCGATCTATCTGGTGAACGGCATCAAGCTTCAAGGGCAGATCGAATCCTTCGATCAGTATGTCGTGTTGCTCAAGAACACGGTGACGCAGATGGTGTACAAGCACGCCATCTCGACCGTGGTCCCCGCGCGCGCGGTCACGCTTTCGCTGGATCATTCCTCCGACGACTGAGCGGGTGGTTCCCTCGACATCGCGCCGCGGCGGGATGTCCGCATCGGACGCGATGCGCCGCGCGTGTAGCGTGCGCGACCTTTCTCTGCTTTGTCTCTTTTGCAAGCGGCAACGGTTGAGCTCCTATGTTTGAACGCCCCCGGGGCGGGGACCGCGCGTTGCTGGTCAATCTCGATTTCGGCGAAGCCGACCAGGCCGCTCGCATCTCCGAGCTGCAGGAGCTGGCGGCGAGCTGCGGCCTCAACGTGATCGGCCTGGTGCGGGGGCGTCGCGCGCGTCCCGATCCGGCCACCTTCGCTGGCAAGGGCAAGGTGCTCGAGCTGGCCGATGCAGTCGCCGCTCAGCGCGCCGCGCTCGTGGTGGTCAACCACAGGCTGTCGCCCGCGCAGGAGCGCAACCTGGAGCGCGCGCTGTCCTGCCGCGTGATCGACAGGGTCAGCCTCATCCTCGACATCTTCGCGCAGCGCGCGCGCAGCCACGAAGGCAAGCTGCAAGTCGAGCTCGCTCAGCTCGAGCACCTGTCCACACGGCTGGTGCGAGGCTGGACTCACCTCGAGCGGCAGAAAGGCGGCATCGGGCTGCGCGGCCCGGGCGAGACTCAGCTCGAGACGGACCGGCGGCTGCTCGGCAAGCGCGTGAAGGTGCTCAAGGACAAGCTTGCAGCCGTGGCCCGCCAGCGCGAAGTGCAACGCCGCGCGCGCAAGCGCGCGCAGGTGCTGTCGGTGGCGATCGTCGGCTACACCAACGCCGGCAAGTCGACGCTGTTCAACCGGCTGACGCGCGAGAGCGTGTACGCCGCCGATCAACTGTTCGCCACCTTGGACCCGACCACGCGGCGCCTGCATTTGGCCGACGCGGGCGACGGCACGCCCGCGGATGGCGAAGTGGTTCTGTCGGACACGGTGGGTTTCATCCGCGACCTCCCGCCCACGCTGGTCGCCGCGTTTCGCGCCACGCTGGAGGAGACGGTGCAAGCCGATCTGCTCCTGCACGTAGTGGACGCGTCGAGTGCGACGCAGGACGAGCAGATCGAACAGGTCGACCGCGTGCTGAGCGAGATCGGTGCCGGCGAGCTGCCCCAGGTGATCGTGCTCAACAAGGCCGATCTCACCCGTCTGTCCACGGGGTTCGAGCGCGACGAGTATGGTAGAATTTCGCGCCTTCGCGTCAGTGCGAAGACGGGCGCTGGAGTCGAGTTCGTGCGCCTGGCCATCGACGAGTTCCGGTCCGGCTCGATCTTGCCCGATTCGTCCAGCCGCGCCGTCGCATGAA
>DASPUW010000099.1:0-12802 GCA_035622675.1 Burkholderiales bacterium
GTCTGGCAGGAATGCAATGCACTGGGAGTGAACAAGCGATGAGGCCCGACTCCCTCTCCCGTTGCGGGAGAGACGGGTCGGATGCGCGGAGCAGGGGCCCCATTCATGGGGATGCGACCGCGGAGGCCCGCAAGCCCGCGACACGCGATTTCGTCATGCCGGCGACAATGATGTCGCGGGCGGGGTGAGGGGGAAACGCGGAAGATGAAAGTCCAGCTCGCGAAGACGTTTCCGCTGCCCGCCTCGGCCGACACGGCGTGGGAGCTGCTGCGGAACATCGAGGCCGTGGCCGGATGCATGCCCGGCGCGAGCATCACCGAGCGCGTCGACGCGCGGCATTACAAAGGGACTGTAGCCGTAAAGTTCGGGCCCGCCAGCATGTCGTTCCGCGGTGAGCTGCAAGTGATCGAGCTGGAGCCCGTGAGCAGGACTTTGCACCTGATCGGCAAGGGCACCGACAGCACGGGCAGCTCGGGCGCGTCGATGGACTTGACCGCCCGTGTGGAGGCGGTCGACGCAGCATCTTCCAATCTGCTCGGCAACAGCGAGGTGTCGATGAGCGGCAAAGCAGCCGCCTTCGGGGGCCGCATGATGAACACCGTAGCCGATCAGGTGCTCAAACAGTTCGCGGACAACTTCGCCGCTCGAGCAAAAGCGCTTCAGGCGGAAGGTACGGGTGGGCCAAAGGATCCACCCAACGCAGACGCCGTCGCACGCGCAACGCCGACGACCCCACCACCGACATCGACGCAGCTCAACGGCCTGGCTCTGATGTGGGCGGTGATCAAGGATTGGCTGCGCTCGCTGTTCATGGCGAAACGGGCATGACCTCGACGCGCGCTCAGGAACTGGCTGCATGGCAGCACGATCTGGCGCGCGCCGGTTATATCGCCGAGCCCGGCCTGGTGGCTGCCCTGCTGCTGATGCAGGATCTCGGCCGCCCCCTGCTGCTCGAGGGCGATGCCGGGGTCGGCAAGACCGAAGTCGCCAAGGTACTGGCCGCGCTGCGACACACGCGCTTGATCCGCCTGCAATGCTACGAGGGGCTCGACGCGCACGCGGCGATGTACGAGTGGAACTATCAGAGGCAACTCCTTGCGATCAAGCTGCTCGAGCACGACGAGCGCGGCATCGCCCAGAAGGAGCAGGATATCTTCTCGGAGCGCTACCTGCTCAAGCGCCCGCTGCTCGAAGCGATCAGCTGCGATCAACCGCCGGTGCTGCTGATCGACGAGATCGACCGCGCGGATGAAGCCTTCGAAGCGTATCTGCTCGAGCTGTTGTCGGACTTCCAGCTCTCGATCCCCGAGCTTGGCACCGTGCACGCGGTTAGCCGGCCGGCGGTCGTGATCACGTCCAACGGCACGCGCGAACTGTCCGATGCGCTGCGGCGGCGCTGCTTGTATCAGTACATCGACTATCCGGACTACGACAAGGAGCTGGCCATCGTGCGCAAGAAGGCGCCAGAAGCGGCGGCTCAGCTGGCGCAGCAGATCGTCGCCTTCGTGCAGGGCGTTCGCCGGATGGAATTGCAGAAGAAGCCCGGCATCGCCGAGACGCTGGACTGGACTGCGGCGCTGCTGCGCCTGGGTATCTCCGCGATCGAGGTCGACGGCGTCGACCGCATCATGGAAACGCTGAGCGCCCTGATCAAGACGCGGGAGGATCGCACCGCGTTCCCGCGCGCAGTCGTCGCCCGACTGGCAGCGGCGTGTTGAGCATGGATCCAGTGTCTTTGGATGTTCGAGCTGCGGCCCGGCTGACCGGCTTCCCCGGCTTTCTGCGGGCCAACGGTTTTGCGGTGGGAGGCGGCGACGCCGTGCAGGTGCTGCGAACTGCGCAGCGCGTGGGCGTACTCGATGCCGATCTGCTTCGCTGGAGTTTGCAGGCTCTTCTGTGCGGTCGTTGCGACGAATGGCAGCGTTTCGACGAACTGTTCGATGCGTGGTTCCTGCCAGCCAATCGCTGGCAGCGTCCGGAAGCTCAGGACGCCGGCCCGGGTACGTTGAGCGGCGCCGGGGCGCAGGGCTCGGACAGTACTGACGACGCAGCGGACGACGAAGATGACATCCGTACGCGCGAAGCCGCGAGCCGCCAGGAGATCTTGACCTCGGCCGACTTTCGAACCTTGACCGAGCGCGAGCACGCGCTCGACATCGAAGCGCTGATGCGGCGCTTTGCCAGGCGGCTGCGGCGTATTCGGCTGCGCCGCGAGGCCCTCGCGCGCCATGGGCGTCGGCTCGATCTGCCCGCGACGATCCGGCGCAGCGTCGCGAGCGGCGGAACGCCGTTTCATCTCGCGTGGAAAGATCATCGCCGCGTGCGGCCGCGCCTCATCGTCCTGATCGACGTGAGCCGCTCGATGGCGCTGTACAGCTTCTTCTACCTCCGGCTCGCGCGCGCGCTCAGCGCCGAGTTGGCGGACGTGCACAGCTTCATTTTTCACACGCGGATCACCGCAGTATCGCAGGCCCTGCACGATCCGGATCCGTGGCGTGCGCAGGAGCGGCTGCACGTGCTCGCGCAAGGTTGGGCCGGCGGCACGCGCATCGGCGAGTGCCTGGCGCAGTTCAACCGCGAGCATGCGCCGCGCATCGTGCATTCCCGCACTGCCCTTCTCATCATGAGCGATGGCTACGACACAGGCGACCCGCAGGAGCTGGCCGACGCTCTCGCGCGGCTGCGGCGCCGCGCACGACGTGTGGTCTGGCTGAACCCCCTGTGCAATCGACCGGGGTATGCACCGATTTGTCAGGGCATGCAGGCTGCCATGCCGCACCTGGATCTACTGGCGCCCGGTGCGGATCTCGCCAGCATCGAAGCGGTGCTGCCGGACCTGATCGAAGCGCTGAGATGACTCCTAGATCTGATTATCGCGGGCGGCGAACGCGACAAGGAGCTTGACCATGGGTTGTCCATTCAAAGCCAACGGACTTTACAGCCGCATGTCGGTAGGCGCCGTGCTCCTGGCGGCTGGTGCCGGCGCGCGTCTGGGCGGCCGGCCGAAGGCGCTGCTCGAGCTGGCCGGTGTGCCTCTGATCCTGCGTCAGCTGATTGCGCTGTCCGGGGGCGGCGTCGACGAGGTTGTCGTCGTCCTCGGGCATTACGCGGATGCGCTCGAAGCCGCCGTCCGCCAGTTTCCGATCACGCTGGTGCGGAATCCGTCGCCGGACGATGGGCAGACCTCCTCGGTGCGCATCGGACTGCAGGCGCTGTCCCCAAAGCTGGACGCCGTGATCATCGCGCTCGCCGATCAACCGCTGATCGACGCGCAGGACATCGTCGATCTCATCGGCGCGTTCAAGAAGCGCGGCGACGCCTCGATGGTGGTGCCGCGCGTCGCCAGTGCGGGCGGCGATCCGGAGCCGGGCAACCCGGTCATCTTCGAGGGCGCGCTGTGTGAACAGTGGCTCGCGGGCGATGCCAATCTGACCTGCCGCAGGTGGCGTCAGGCGCATCCCGAGCGCGTACGCTGGTTCGACACCGACAATCGCCGATACCGCATCGATATCGACACGCCCGAAGATCTCCAGCGATTCACTGAGAACACGGGCCACACGCTGACCTGGCCGGCGGCATTCGCTCTCGAAGAAGTACGATGAGCAACACGAGCGGCGCCACGCTGCTGAGCCTTACTCTTGCGCGCGCCTGCGCATGGGGCCTGCTGGTTGCGGGCTGGGTCGGGCTGGGCTCCTTCGCGTTGCAACTCGCGCCCACCGTAAGCATCGGGTTTGCACTCGTCGCGCTGTGGCTGCTCGCGCTCGGGGCGGCCGCGGCCGTTGCCACTCGCGGCGGCATGCGCTGGTGGACGCGCGCGGTTGCCCTCTGCTTCAGTACGTCGATTGTCGGCGGTGGGCTCTGGTATTCAGCCCATGGCGGTGGTTTGCCGCCCCTGCTGCTGGCCCTGATCGGCTGGGCGACTTTGACGGCGCTGGCTTCGGGCGTGGTGCGCAGCCTGCGGCTCGCGCAGACCGTTGTTGTCGGACCCCCGATCGCCGCCGCGAGCCTGGGCGCCTTGTGCGCCGGTCTGGTCCTGGGGGACCTTGGCGATCTGCCGGGCCTCGCCCTGCGCCTCATTGCGTTCGTCGGGTCGATCGCCGTTGTGCTGGTGTTGCTGCAGCGTCGGATCGACGACAGCCTTCGCGCGCCAGGTTGCCGCGCCGGCCTGTTCGATTGCTCGTTGCCAGCCTGGCCTGCCGGCGCGTGGCGCGACACCGTGCAGTGGCCGACGCTGATGGCGGGTCTCGCGATGCTGCCGATGATGGCTGCGTTGCCGCTGGCTGCGGCGTGGTGCCGCGCGCAGTCGATCGCGCCGCAGGCAATGGTGCTGATTCATCTGGCTGCGATGTTCGGCCCGGCTCTCGTGCTCAGGCGGTCGATCGGGCGCTGGTCTGTGCGCACTCTGTCGATCGTGTGCACCGCGCTGCTCGCCTCGGGCGCCGCTCTAGCGCTGTGCGCCGCAGGACCGTTCGACTTGCTGGGCGTGACTGTCACCCATGGCGCGGCCTGGGGTCTGGCGTGGGGTGGTCAATTGTGGGCCCCGGCGAGGCGCGGCCAGCAAGGCACATCGCCGCTGCGGGCCGGCGCGGGCTACGCGGCGCTGACACTGGGCTTCGGTTTGATCGTGCAGCAGGCCGGTGTGATCGGCGTCGTGGCAGTGCACGCAGCCTTAGGCGTCATCGCGGCGCTCGCGTGGTTGCTCGTCGCTGCGGCCAGGCCTTGGTCTCGGAGTACGACTACCCGCCCGAATCTACCTGCTGCCGCCCCCCACGCGCGTCACACCGGCGGCCGCTGATCACAGCCGTTGGCCCGGCCGTCCGATGCGGCTACTTCTGCCGTCTCGCCTGCTGGCGTCGATAGACGGCCGTGCCCAACACGCTCAGCGAGCCGGCTGTGCTCGATCCCGCTGCGAAGACCATGCGCCCATCGTGCAGAACCAGAACGCCGTACAGCAGCGCGACCATCGAAGAGACCGAAAACAAAGTCCAGGTGAGGAGCGAACCGGCCTGTGCACCCGTCCGGTCGTTCCAGACGGTATGAATCTGTGGAAGGTAAATCAGCGAAACCAGCACGCCGTTGGCGCTGTAAACGAGAGCGATGACTTCTTGCAGCATGACAACAATTCTTCACATTGGCGCACGAGGCAGCGCACGGGTTCGGTCAAGAGAAAGCCGGGATCGTCGGTTCCGCTCTTCCCGGCACAGCTTGGGGGCGCCGCCTCGTCACCAGATCCGTGATGCGCGACCCCGCTCCGTATGGAGCAAGAGCTTTGCCCGCTCGCTCCGCGCTCGGAACTCCCCGGCGCCGAGCGAGCGTCAGAAGCGCGATCAATCCCGCAACTGCGCAAACGGTAGGAGAAAATTTCGCTGGGCGAAGGGGACGTGTTGCCCCGCCGATCACCCCAACACGGAGACTGGACGATCCCAAGCGGGCAAGACAGAGACGAACCCCTGCCCCGCCCTGACACGCCGTGACCACCAGGAGCCATAGCGTGTGAGCCGCAATTTACTATTCTTTATTCTTGTTCTCGTCGGCACTGCTCTCCAGGCTCTGGCCGACGCTCTTCACGTCCTTGCCCAGACCCTGTGACCGTCAGGCGATCAGCGTCGGGGCGGCTTCGTTTCGCCTGCATATCTCGATATGGTGCTATTCACTCTTCATCTTAAACAGCTTGACGGCGTTGAGGCGGCCGATCTTGAGACGATCGGCCTCGCTGATCGAAGCGCTGTCAAACCACTGCGCTGCCTCTCGGATCTCCTCGAACGGATAGTCGGTCGAGAATAGAATGCGGTCGGCACTGATCTCGAGAATGCAGTCGATCAACGTCTGCGTCCGGAAGTTTCCTGCTGTTGTTATATACACATTCTCCTGGAAACACACCGAGATCTGCTTCTTGGCTGGGTAACCCATCGGCGACCAAGCGATCCGCTGATCGATACGATGGAGATTGAAGGGAAGGGCTTCCCCGAGATGGCCGAGGATCAGCGTCAGCTTAGGGTACTTGTCGAATAGGCCGCTACCCAACAGGCGAAGCGCGTGCAATCCGGTCTCGGCCGCGAAGCCGTAGGCGGGGCCAATCAGCCAGGGATGTCCCTCGTATGCACGACGCTGGCTCGGCTCTCGCGGATGCAGATAGAAGGGCACATCGAGCTGTTCGACTACGCCCCAGAAATCCCAGTACTGCCGCAGATCGTAGTAGACGCAGTTTTCGGGATTGCCGAGCTGCGAGTATCCATTAACCATCGCGCCTTTGAACCGATAGTCCTTCACGCACCGCTGGAGCTCCTTCGCAGCCTCTTCGGGATCCTGCATGGGGAGCGCCGCAAATCCTTCGAAGCGGTCGCGCCGCCTTGCTACCTGCTCAGCTAGCAGGTCGTTTGCACGGCGCGCAACCTCGATCGCTTTGCGCGTATCATCGATCCGCTGTATGGCCGGCGCGTTGAGCGACAAGATCATCTTCTCGATTCCGTAGCGATCCATCTCCGCGAGCCGTCTGTCATGAAAATCCAACAGTCGCTCGCGGAGGCCGCTCCAGTTTGCCTCACCAGCAAATCCGCGAGCGCCATCGAGCGTATCGGAAATCCCAAAATGCTCCTCGAGACCGATCTTGCCGTCCATGTCAATTCCTCCTCTGGCGTGTCAATGTTCGGGGTTTCCCTCGGCTAGCGGGAACTCGACGCATTGCCCGGCTCTCGCGAAGCTCAGCGCATGCGCTGCGCTGGGGCAGCTCCGGTCGGATGAGTCCCAGGCTCAGTGTCGGCCAACCGTACCCACGCCTTCCCATCGAAGCGCCGTAGCACGGTTTGCCGAATCGGGTAGAAGTCGATAGGACTGGTATTGAGGCGAATACCCGGAAGCAACATCGGCAGTTCGAGATCGGTCAGGCTCGCTGCAACGCGCATTACATTTTCTCGAGTCAACTTGTCTCCACAGCGCTGCAGGACATGCACGAGAGCTTGGGCGGAGGTGTAACCGTACACGTTCAGCCACTCTGCGACATCGCCCTCGGGATAGTATCGCTTCATCCACGCGAGCCACTCCTTGGTCGCAGGATCGTCCTGCCACTCTGGCGCGGACGGATCTTTTAGAAACCCCGCGGACAGCAAGCCAACTGATTTATCGAGGCCGGCCGGCGCCAGCGTTGCGGCGATTGACGCGCTCGGCACGCTGACGAAGTGGAGCGGCTGCCAGCCCATGTCGTAAACCTTGCGGATCGCGAACGATCCGAATTTCGGCGTGGAAAAATTGAACAGTGTGTCGGCGCCAGCGCCACGCAGGGCAATGATCTGAGAGTCTATCGAGGGATCTGATACTTCGTACGATGCTTCGGCGACTATCGTCGGTTGAACCTTGTCGGCTAAAGCTTCCTTCAATGCTTGCAGGAAGCCCTTTCCAAAATCGTCGTTCTGGTACAGCACTCCAATCTTCGCGGTTGCGCGATGAGCCAATAGGTATTGTGCAAGGGGCGCCACTTCCGCACGCTGACTTGGTGGAAACACCATTGTCCATGGGAATTTGGTCGGATCCACGAGCTTCAAGGTGGACGCCGTGATGAAGAGCTGGGGTACCCTTTGCGCATTGAGATATTTCTGCACGGAGGTTTGTGGCCCGGTGCCCGGCGAGCCGAACATCAGGAGCACGCCTTCCTGTTCCACCAGCTTGCGCGTCTGTTCGACGGTTTTGGCGGGGTTGTAACCGTCGTCGACCGACAAGAGCGTGAGCTTGCGTCCGTTGATGCCTCCCTGTTCGTTGATCATCTTGAAATACGCCGCGTGCGCGTGACCTATCGCAGCGACCGCGGTCACTGGACCGCTGTAGGGCATGGTCTGGCCGATCTTGATTTCGGTGTCGGTTACACCCGGTCCGTACTGCTTCTGCGCATGTGCCGAGTCGAGCGGCAGAAGCCCGCCCAGGCCGTATGCCAAAATGAGATATGTCTTCAAGAATTTCATCGATGTGGGCTCCGCGAGTTGCGCAGGACAGGCCCTGCGACGCTAGCCACCTTACGCGCGTGACGCTGTCCAATTGCTGTCAAATCGGGAAATTTGTGCAGAGCGCGCTGCGTGATCACTGCCGCAGCGTTTCTACGAGCGCCTGCGTTTCTTTGGACGGTTGGACGCCCAGCACGACCGAAAGCAATTCCCGGCAGCGGCGAAAAACTTGGAGCGCCTCGGCTGTCTCCCCGCTATGCTTCAAGCATGCGATGAGGCGGCGGTATATCGGCTCGGCGAGATTGTCGAGCGTAAGCGAATGCTGGTAGAGCTCGATTGCCGAGTCGAGATCGCCGTTGTCCTCCAGGGCCCTACCTGCGAGCTCAGTCAGTTGGATCATGCGCCGGGCGAGCTGCTCGCGAAACGCGAGCATCCACGACTGATCTCCCCCCTGATTCAACAGAGGACCCTTATAAAGATCAAGCGCCTGTCCGGCTATCTTGACCTGGGCGTCACGCAACGCATGCGTGCACTGGGACGCAAGCCGTTCGAACGACCACGCATCCACCCAGCATCGCATTTTGTTGAGCGCCACATGCCCTTGGGTGCTGACGACCGCGTCGTCGACACCGAGCAGCTTGCGCAAGCGATAGACATTAGTGTCGACGTTGATGGCGGCTGCGTCAGCCTCCAAATCTGGCCAGAGCCGATCGGCCACCACGCGACTCGTCAATCCTCCAGGTCCGGCCGCGGACAGTAGCACCAACAACTCCAGGGGTTTCTGGGGGGCTTTGCGCTTGAAATGCAACGGCTGATTACGGCAAACCACGCGCAAGCCACCGAGGAGGTACAGCCTGACGGGCCAAGGCCAAACCTCGGGTGCCTCTTCACCGGGATCGATTTGATAATGCATGATCCAGGCCTTGATCTTGGCCACACCGGTTCCCTCGCGCAAGGCAAAGCCGAAGACCGAGGGCAGCACGTGTGGAACAATTCGCAATATGTGGAGGTTGTCATTCCGGTCCATTGATAGGGCGGATTCGATCAGCTCACGCGCCCGCGCCGGTTGCCCCTCGCGGAGCTCGGCATAGGCTTGGACGAGCAGTAGCTGGGCCTCTAGATGACTCATGTACGTGTCGCGCACCAACGCTGTAGCGCTGGCCACGAGGCGCCCTACTTCTTCTGCAGACTCGAATTGAGCTAGCAGCGCAGCCAGCAGGACTGTCCCTGTCGATTCCCCGAAGAAGAGCCCAACACGCGAATTTGCTTCGAGGTGTCTGCGCTCGGCTACGCTCGCGGATTCCGGCGCGTCGGTATGGGCAGCCAAGGCTGACTGCGCGAATGTACTAAGCATCAGATCCGAATCGCGCGCAGGATTGACCGATTGCAGCATCGTATCCAGGTGCCATTTCGCGTCTCCCACATCGCCCTGCGCCAAGCGCAGAAATACCCAGAAGAGCTTCCGCAGGACATTTGCCGTGTGCGACCCGAAGTTGCCCCCGATTTCGTCGGCCTTTCGAAGTGCCGCCTCCGCCTCTGCATAGCAGCCGTCGGTGACGTTAAAAAAGCCGACGCGAGACCACCAGTAAAGCTGCGCGAGTGGCGGCACCGACTTGTCAGCTACTACCGGCTCCACAAGGCCGATGATTCGGCGCGCGTCGGAGGCGAAGGCGGCCCACATGTAATAGCGCAGGAGGATGTCGCCCGCGATCATCGCCTGGTCAGGTTCGAGGCCTTCGGCGAGCAAGTTCGACACACGCTCCACACTAGAGCGCAGACGAGGATGGCGCGGGGAGCAAGACGTGGTTGCAACAACAAGGCTGCAATAGGCCCGCAATTGCAATTCCCGGTCGGAGATTTCGACGTTATCGGCAAGCAGCGCGTCCAGTTCCTCGATCCATCCCTCGACCATCTCGGTGTGGACGTAGCCGCGGTAAATCGCTTCGATGACTCGCGCCGCACAGGCAATCTGCCCCGGTCGATCAGCGATCGCCTTGAATTGCTCGAAGGCGCGCTCCAGGCAGCCGATGGCCTCGAGCTGATCGACCGGGATCAACGACACGCCCAACCAATAAGAGATCCATGGTCTAGCACCAACCTCGGCCTCCGGCACACCAGCGATCCATTCGCGCAAGGTCTGGGCGCGACCTTGCCGCAACAAGCGCTGCGCCTGCTTGAGCAACAAACGAGTGACTGCATCCCAGTCCCCGGCATCGCGATACAGTGCGAGCGCTTCTTCGTCCCGTTCGATCGCTTCGAGTAGCTGTGCCGTTTCCTCCAATAAGCGCCGCAAGCCAGCTCGCGAGTATTCTTCCTGCGCTTGTGCTAGCAGGAAATCGCGAAACAGCGCATGGTATTCATAGGTTGCTTCGTCCGCGTCGGATTCGCGCTTCTTGGTCGGCGTCCTGACCAGGCCGAGTCGGCGGCGATAGGTGAACAGATGGCGGCGATGCAGATATTCGAGCGTCTTACCCGCGTTTGGGTTACCGGTGAGACTTTCGGCCAGAGAGGGGGTGATCTGGGGCAGGAAGGCTGTGCGCAGCAGCACCTGCCGAGTATCCGCAGGTTGTTTATCGAACAGCGTGCCAGCGAAGTAGTTGAACACTGCTTCGCGCGTTTCCGCTTCGATCGTCTCCGGCACGTCCCCGGTACGAGCGATGCGCTCGAGCATCAGTGTGAGACCAGCGGCCCATCCTTCCGATTGCTCGAAAAGTCGCAGCAGCGTTCGCTCCTCGATCGACTGCTTGACCGCCGCGATCTGGCGCGTCTCGTCCAGCGTGAGTCGCAACTCCGCCCATTCCAACATTGCCAGCCGACCCGTCGACACGTAGCGGGCAAATGTGCTGGGCGGATCGGCCCGGCTGATGCACAGGACATTGATCGGATCGGGGATCTCGTCGACCAGCGACTCCAGAATGGAATGAAAAGACGAATCGGCAGGCGCCTCCTGTACGTTGTCCAGCACCAGCAACACGCGCTCCGGCAGCTGGGCGAAGAGCTCGCGGAAATAGCGTCGGGAAAAGCCATCCAAATCCTGCCGGAACTCAGGGGTCAGCAGCGGCAGTGACTTGTGCTTGCCTTTCGCCGCTTGGTCCGCTGCCATCCCGAGGTAATAGAAGAACGTGGCCGGGTCGCCATCACCGGCGTCAACCTGATACCAGAGGCTGGGGATCTCGCGCTCGCTCAGGTAGCTCGCCACGAGCGTGGTCTTCCCCGCGCCCGGGGGGCCGCAGACCCAGATTGCTGCGTGCTCGCGCGCTTGGTCCAGCCGTTGAAAGAGCCGCGCTCTGGGAATCGCGCTATACAGCTTGGGGCGGCTGAGCTTGGCAAGAGCAGTGGGCATAGCCTAGGCTCCGATCCTGCAGCATCGGAAAAGACGTGAGACGGACGTAGCTTCCGCCTTTCGCGCTGGCACTGTCAAATCGCTGTCGGATTCCGCTTGCGATCAAAGGTCTTTCTCACCACGGGCAAAGTTGCGTGCTCATTGCGAGCTCTGCGGGATGAGAAGCCATCTCGGCTCCTTCGTCTCCTGCCGTCCGCTGCACCGCGACTGCCGCCTCTCTCAAGGAAAGCGGTATTGCGACATCCGGCTGCAAGTTGACCGCAATCCCGGTCAAGGTCGTCGCTAGTGTCAGAGCAACTGCGCCAACAAGTGTCCCGGTGCTCATGGCGTGTCCCTCTCCTTGGATTGGGCGCGAAGGTGAATCGGCCTGCTTGACTCACTATCCCACCAACTGCCTTACAGTTAGCTAGCGGATTGGGAAACTCCCAAGGATGGGGGGACGCGGCTGGAATGCGTCATGCCGGATGATCACGGCACACTGAATGTCCCCTTAGGAGAAAGATGAATGACAGGAGTGGGTCGCTTGCGTCGTAGAACGACCGCTTTCAGCGATTCGTGCGCACCCGCTTTCCGCTCCCAAGGCGGACGCTGGTGCGAGTTGGGGGTACAAACGTGGTGGCGCGCCAGGCAGGAACAGCGCCGCTATTGCCTGCCGAGCTTGCCGCAGACGAAATCGAGCGTAGCCTCGCCGTGGGTGTGGGGACGCACGTCCTCCCACATGCGCCGGCTCATGCGTCCGGAGGACCACACCACATCGCCTCCGGAACCCAGCATGTCGATCTGGACCACGCGGTTGATGCGTCTGCCGCAATCCAGCTCGATCAGGCCGAGCGTCTGAGTGAAGATTTTCGGAGAGCCGCCCAGCTCCTCCTTGAGCGGCTGCGGAAAGATTCCTTTTTTGAGCACGCGCACGGTGTCGCCCTCGACCGCGATCGAGGCCACGTCCACGTAATAAGTGGCCTCGGTGTCGACGCCGATCTCGACCCAGTCCGCCGCGCACGCACTGCCGGCGCACAACAGAACCCCCAGGCAGTAAATCGAACCCCAAGCGCGCTTACCACGAAGGACACGAAGGTTCACGAGGGAAGAGCGAGAACGACGCTGAGCAATCGGTTCATGTGACTGCTCCAGACAGCGGCGCGGGGATGACGTCGCAACTAACGAGTCCACGTTTTCCTTCGTGTTCCTTCGTGCCCTTCGTGGTGAGTGAGGTATGCCTTTTCCGGGTTACTGTTGTTGCTCGCCCGCATGCGGAGCGCCCGGCGGAAGCACGCCCTCGCGGTCCGCCGCCCGCCGCAGGTCCAGCGTAAGCGGAAATTCGGCGCTCGGCCGCTCCGCGCTGTATTGCATCGCGCCCGGAGTATGGCCATGCGGCGTGAAGCGCGCCATGCGGCGCGCTTCCGCTTCGTTGGCATTGACCGGAAAGCGCCCGTAGTTGCGCCCGCCCGGATGCGCGACATGGTAGGTGCAGCCGCCGATCGAGCGCCCGCTCCACAGGTCTAGCAGATCGAACACCAGCGGCGAGTGC
>DASPUW010000100.1:0-2819 GCA_035622675.1 Burkholderiales bacterium
GCGGCCTGCCGAGTCGGCGAGCTGATCTGCGCGCCCATCAGGTCGGTGACGTAGAACACGTCGACCACCCGCTCGCCGAAGGTGGCGACATGCGCCGAGGCGATATTGAGATTGAGCTTGGACAGCGTTGCGGTCAGCTCATAGAGCAGCCCGGTGCGGTCAAGGCCGGTCACCTCGACCATCGTATAGCGGTGAGACCAGTGGTTGTTGATGGTGACGGTCGGCTCCAGCGCAAAGGCGCGGATGCGGCCCTTGGGCGGCGCGCGTTTTGCCACCACGTCGGGCAGGCGCAATTCGCCGCGCAGCGCCTTCTCGATCGAGTCGGCGATGCGGCCCGCCCGCCGCTCTTCGTCGTCGTCGCGATCGAATTCGCGCGAAAGCGAGATGGTGTCGAGCGCGCGGCCGTCGGTCGTCGTATAGATTTGCGCATCGACGATATTGGCACCGGCCATGGCGCAAGCACCGGCGATGATCGACAGCAGCCAAGGGTGATCGGGCGCCAGCAGCGTCAGCTCGGTCACCGCGCGCTCGGCATCGAAGGCAACCGTCGTTGCCAGCCGCTTGTCGGCATCCTCGCTGGCGCGCACGAAATTGGCGTGCTCGATCTTATGCGGCAGATCGACCTTGAGCCAGTAAGCCGGGTAGAGCTTGCCGATGTACGCCTCGAGCCGGTCCTGCGGCCAGGCCTTCATGGCTTCGCGGAATTCGTTCTGCGCAATCGCCACGCGTTGTGCGCGATTGACCTCCGAGAAACCGCCGGTAAGGACGGGCTCCGTCTCGTAATAGAGGGTACGCAGGAGTTGCGCCTTCCAGCCGTTCCACACGCCGGGGCCGACGGCGCGGATGTCAGCGGTTGTCAGGATAGCAAGCAGCTTTAGGCGTTCGGCGGACTGCACGGTTGCGGCAAAATTCTCGATGGTCTTGCGGTCGGAGAGATCGCGCGACTGCGCGATGGTCGACATGGCGAGATGATTCTCGACCAGCCATGCGGCCGTCTCGGTATCGGCGACGGAGAACCCCAAACGCTGACACAGCCGCTTGGCCACGCGTGCACCTGCAATCGAATGATCCTCCGGCCGCCCCTTGGCGATATCGTGCACGAACAGCACGACGTAAAGCACGCGGCGGTGCGCGGGCAAAATCTTGTGCATCAAATCGTTAGCGAGAGGAGTTTCGTTACTGGCTCCTTGCTCGATCTCGGCGAGCACGCCGATGCAGCGGAGCAGGTGCTCATCCACCGTGTAGTGGTGGTACATGTTGAACTGCATCATCGCGACAATCTTGCCGAAGGCAGGCACAAAATGGCCGAGCACGCCCGCTTCGTTCATCCGCCGCAGCACGGTCTCCGGGTCGTTCTTGGAGGTGAGAATGTCGAGGAACAGCTTATTGGCCTCCTCGTTCTCGCGCAATTTTGCATCGATCAGCTTGAGCGAACGGGTGACCGCGCGCATGGCGTCAGGGTGGAACGCCAGATTGTGCTTCTGCGCCAGGTGGAAAATACGGATGAGATTGACCGGATCGCGCTTGAACACATTTTCCTGCGCGAGGCGGATGCGGTTTTTGTCGACGATGAAGTCGTCGCTCTCGGCGAGCTTGCGCCGTTTCACCGGACGCAGGCGCGCCATCACGCGGCTGAGCACCGGCACGCTCTTGGCGTGACTGTCCTCGAGTTCCGCGCACAGGATCGCGGTCAGGTCGCCGACGTCCTTCGCGATCAGGAAGTAATGCTTCATGAACCGCTCGACGTCCTGCATGCCGGCGTGCTCGGTGTAGCCGAGGCGCACGGCGATCTCGCGCTGGATATCGAATGACAGTCGTTCTTCCGCGCGCCCCATGAGGAAGTGCATGTGGCAGCGCACCGACCAGAGAAAATCCTCGCAGCGGCGGAACAGCTGGTATTCCTGCTTGTCGAAAACGCCGCGCTCGATCAGCTCCTCGGGTTCGCTCACGCGATAGACGTATTTGGCGATCCAGAACAATGAGTGCAGATCGCGCAGGCCGCCTTTGCCGTCCTTCACGTTGGGCTCGACCAGGTAGCGCGATTGTCCGCTGCGGCGGACACGGTCTTCGCGCTCCGCGAGTTTGGCGGCAACGAATTGAGCCGCGGTATTGCGCACCACCTCATTGTCGAAGCGCTTGACCAGCTCGTCGAACAGGTCGTGGTCGCCAAGCAGAAACCGCGATTCAAGAATAGCGGTGCGGATGGTCATGTCCGCTTTTGCCTGACGGATGCACTCGTCGACCGAGCGCGTGGCGTGACCGACTTTGAGTCCCGTATCCCAAAGGCAATAGAGGATCGCTTCCGCAATCGACTCGCCCCAGGCGGTTTGCTTGTAGGGAAGCAGAAACAAAAGATCGATGTCGGAGCCCGGTGCCTGCAACCCGCGGCCGTAGCCGCCGGTTGCGATCACGGCCATGCGTTCTGCTTCGGATGGATTCTGCGAAGGGTAAAGATGCTTGCGTGCAAACTCGAACAGGATGCCGATGATCTCGTCTTCCATCCGGCACAGCCGCTCGGCGCAGCGGCGGCCGCTGCGGTCCCGCAGCAGCAGCTCCTCGGCGCGGGCGCGCCCCTCGGCAAGCGCGACCTTGAGCCGCTGTGCGATCACAGAGCGCAATTCGCGCTCGCTGCCAGCATGCGCCTCAGCCAGCTTTTCAAGCTCGGCGGTGATCGCGCGCACATCGATGAGTTCGCGCGAAACGCGGCTGGCGCGCTCCGGCGGAGCATCTATGTCACGGTTGAGAGCAAGTGATGCCATGGGGCAGTCGGAGATAGCGGAGGCTGAGGGTCAAGTCATCGGTTGACACGAAAGATAATC
>DASPUW010000101.1:0-15143 GCA_035622675.1 Burkholderiales bacterium
ATCCCGGGTCACGAGCCAGGCGTCGGTGTACAACCGCAGCAGCGGCCCGTTGTCGTACAGCATCTTCTCGAAGTGCGGGATCATCCAGCGCTCGTCCACGCTGTAGCGGCAGAATCCGCCGCCGAGCTGGTCGTAGATGCCGCCCTCGGCCATCTTGCGCAACGTGACGAGCGCGACCTGGCGTGCGACCTCATCGGCCTCCAGCACGCCGCGCCTCAAGGCCAAATCCAGCTCGGCGGGATGCGGAAATTTTGGCGCACCGCCCAAACCTCCGTGCTCCGGGTCGAACATGCGCTTGAGCTCCGCCACCGCCGCCGAGAGCGGTGCGCTGTCGAGCGCCGCTTGTGTCTGAGGTGCCTGCGGGACCGTTTTCCCGAGCAAAGAAACGAGCTCCGCGTTTTGCGCGGCGATCGCCTCGCCCTGTTCGCGATGGATCGCGGCGACTCGCTCGAGCAGATCGCCGAATCCCGGCAGATTGTAGCGCGCGGTTTTGGGAAAGTAGGTGCCGCCGAAGAACGGCCGCTGATCGGGCGTGAGGAACATCGTCAGCGGCCAGCCACCGCCGCGCCGAGTGAGCATCTGATGAGCGGTCTGGTAGATCTGATCGATGTCGGGCCGCTCCTCCCGGTCCACCTTGATGTTGACGAACAGGCGATTCATCGTCGCCGCGATGGCAGGATCCTCGAACGATTCGTGCGCCATCACGTGACACCAATGGCACGCGGAGTAGCCGACAGACAGCAAGATAGGCTTGTCCTGCTCGCGCGCAAGCCGCAGCGCTTCCTCGCCCCATGGATACCAATCCACTGGGTTGTCCGCATGCTGCTGGAGATAAGGGCTGGTCTGCTGCGCGAGTCGGTTGGGCATGGTCGACACAGATGCTGCCGTGTTACAAGCCCAATTTGCCCCAGAGCTCATCCACACGCGCTTTTACAAGAGGATCCATAGCGATGACGGTGCCCCACTTGCGAGTGGTTTCGCCAGGCCACTTGTTGGTGGCGTCGATGCCCAGCTTCGAGCCCAGCCCCGATACCGGACTCGCGAAGTCGAGATAGTCGATCGGCGTGTTGTTCGCGATGATCGTGTCGCGCTCGGGGTCGACGCGCGTGCTGAGCGCCCAGATCACTTCCTTCCAATCGCGCACGTCGACGTCGTCGTCCACCACCACGATGAACTTGGTGTACATGAACTGGCGCAGAAACGACCAGATGCCGAACATAACGCGCTTGGCGTGCCCGGGATATTGCTTGCGCATGCTCGCCACCGCCAGACGATAGCTGCAAGCCTCGGCCGGCAGATAGAAATCGACGATCTCCGGAAATTGCCGGGTGAGGAGCGGCACGAACACCTCGTTCAGCGCCACACCCAGCACGGCGGGCTCGTCCGGTGGCTTGCCCGTGTACGTGCTGTGATAGATCGGCTCGCGCCGCATGCTGATGCGGTCGATGGTGAAGACCGGAAACGCCTCCTGTTCGTTGTAGTAACCGGTGTGGTCGCCGAACGGCCCTTCCAGCGCGACTTCGCCAGGCTGGATGTGTCCTTCCAGAACGATCTCGGCGCTCGCCGGCACCTGCAGCTCGGAGCCCAGGCATTTCACCAGCTCGGTGCGCGCGCCGCGCAGAAGTCCCGCGAACTGGTATTCGCTCAACGTATCGGGTATCGGCGTGACTGCGGCGAGCATCGTCGCGGGATCGGCGCCGAGCGCGGCGGCCACTGCAAACGGCTGGTCGGGCTGCGCGAGGCAATGGTCGCGGAAATCGAGCGCGCCGCCGCGCTGCGGCAGCCAGCGCATGATGACCTTGTTGCGGCCGAGCACCTGCTGCCGATAAATCCCCAGGTTCTGGCGCGCCTTATTCGGCCCACGCGTCACGGTCAGCGCCCAGGTGATGAGCGGTCCTGCATCGCCCGGCCAGCAGGTCTGGATCGGCAGCCGCGATAGATCGACGTCCGCGCCTTCCAACACGATCTCCTGGCACGGCGCACTGGAGCGCTCCTTCGGCGCCATGTCCAGCACCTTCTTCAACACCGGCAGCTTGTCCCACGCGTCCTTGAGCCCACGCGGCGGCTCCGGTTCTTTCAGATACGCGAGCAGCTTGCCCACCTCGCGCAGGGCCTCGGCCGACTCCTCGCCCATGCCCATCGCGACGCGCCTAGGCGTCCCGAACAAATTGGCGAGCACGGGGATGCTGTAGCCCTTGGGCTTTTCGAACAGGATCGCAGGTCCGCCCTGCTTGAGACACCGATCACAGATCTCGGTCATCTCGAGATTGGGCGAGACTTCGACCACAGTGCGCTTCAGCTCGCCACGCTGCTCGAGGAGGGCGATGAAGGCGCGCAGGTCGTCGTAGCGCATCAGATGACCGGATTGGAGCCGCCATCCATGGGGATGATCGCTCCGGTCACGTAACTCGCTCGATCCGATGCCAGGAAGGCGACAACGCTGGCGATCTCGTCCGCGCTGGCGTAGCGCCGCAGCGGCACGCGGGACTGGCCTTGCGTGAGCACCTCGTCTTCCGTCATCTTGCGAGCGGTTGCTTCGAGGCGCAGCGCTTCCTTGACGCGGTCGGTGAGGGTCGCGCCAGGGTTGACAGCGTTGATGCGGATGCCTTTCGGTGCGTACACCTGAGCGAGGCCCACGGTCGCCAGCATCAGCGCCGAGTTGGCGGCGCCGCCTGGCAGATGGATCGGGCTGGCGACTTTGCCGCCCATGCCAATCACGTTGACCACGCAGCCCGCGCCGCGTGATGCCATGTCGGGCAGCACAGCGTCCATGGCGTGGATGTAGGTGAAGTACTTTGCGTCCATTGCCGCGTGCCAGGCGCTCGCGTCGAGATCGTCCGGAAGATAGCGCTTCGCTGCGCCAGCCGAGTTCACCAGGATGTCGATGCCGCCGAGCTTGTCCGCAACCTGGCGCGCCATGTCACGTGCAGGCTCGGGGCGCGTCAGGTCGGCCGCAACCCAGAGCGTTGCGCCCGACGCGCCAGCCGCACGCTCCAGATTCTCACGGCTGCGCGAGACGATGGCCACCTTGGCCCTCTCGGCGAGAAATGCGCGGGCGCAGGCGAGGCCGATGCCCTTGCTGCCGCCGGTGACCAGAACCACTTTGCCTTCCAGATCGAGCTTCACTGTTCTCTCCTGTTGCGTGGACTATAGTTGGCGCCCGTGCGAGTGGCAACAATCAACGCGGCGCAGCAACCAGGTACGCCAGCGCGATCCCCGCAAAGACTGCAGCGCCGACCCAATTATTGTCGTTGAAGGCGCGGAAACAACTGCGCGGATCGCGGCTACGGATCAGTGTGCATTGATACAGCACCAGCGCGAGCGCGCACAGCAGCCCGCCATAGTACGGCCAGCCGAGCCCAAGCCACCACCCGATGCCGCACATGAGCCCTAAGAACGCGGCGTGGCACAACATGACCGCGGCGACATCGTAGCGGCCGAACAGGATCGCCGAAGTCCTGATCCCGATTTTGCGGTCGTCCGCGCGATCGACCATCGCGTACTCGGTGTCGTAGGCGATGGTCCAGAATATGTTGGCGAGGAGCAGTACCCAGGCGATGACAGGCAGGCTGTTGGTCTGAGCCGCATACGCCATCGGAATGCCGAATCCGAAAGCTACGCCGAGGTAGGCCTGAGGCAGCACGAGAAAGCGCTTGGTGAACGGATAACTGACAGCGAGAAACAGCCCACAGAAAGACAGCAGCACCACCAGCCCGCCGAGCGGGAGGATCAGAACGAATGCAACGAAAGCGAGTAGCGCGGCGAGAATCCACGCCTCCTTGGCGCTCACCAGGCCCGCCGCGAGCGGCCGGTTGCGTGTGCGCTCGACGTGAGGGTCGAAATTGCGGTCGGCGAAATCGTTCACCGCCACGCCGGCCGAACGCATGAGCAGCGTGCCCAGTGCGAAGATCCAGACGATGCGCCAGTTCGGACGTCCATCTGCGCTGAGCCATAGCGCCCACAGCGTCGGCCACAGCAGCAGGAGCGTGCCGATGGGCTTATCCAGCCGCAGCAGCTTTTCGTACAGGTCCAGCCGCCGCAGGATCGCGGAGACGTTCACAACTACACCACGAGCCGCCAAGGCGCCACGACGCCAAGAAAAGATTGAGTCATATCGTGCGGGAATCCGCGAACCGAATCTGAAAACGAGGCATCCTGCTCACCACAAACGAGTTGCCTGCCACGCGAAAGCTCCTTATCAAGGAATTCGGCTTTCCTTGGCGTCGTGGCGTCTTGGCGGCTCATTTGAGTGCTCAGAGCTTGGCGCGAAGCTGGATGGCGGTAAGGATCCCCTGCAGGATTGCCCTCGGTGTAGGCGGGCACCCGGGCACTGCGACGTCCACCGGAATGACGTTCGACACCCGCCCGCAGCTCGCGTAGCTCTCGCCGAAGATGCCTCCGGTGCAGCCGCAGTCGCCAATCGCGACGACGAGCTTGGGCTCGGGCGTCGCATCGTAGGTGCGCTTGAGCGCCGTTTCCATATTCCGCGACACGGGCCCCGTCACGAGCAGCATATCGGCGTGGCGCGGGCTCGCTACAAAGCGGATCCCGAGCCCCTCGAGGTTGTGGTACGGGTTGTTGGCCGCGTGAATCTCCAGCTCGCATCCGTTGCACGAGCCCGCGTCGACGTGGCGGATGGTGAGTGCGCCCGCAAATGAGCGCAGCACGCTGTCTTCCAGCTGCTGCTGCAGCACGCGCAAGCTCTCGTCGGCCGCGGGAGGCGGCTCGCTCAAGATGCCGGTCCGCGCGACTTTCTTCAGGATCTGATACATGTCTGGACCACACTCACAGGTCCACCCCGCTGTAGCTCAGATTGAACGACTTGTTGATCAGCGGAAAGTCGGGAACGATGTTGCCGATTACCGCGTGCTCGAGCAGCGGCCAGTTCTGCCATGAGGGATCGTGCGGGTGGACGCGCGCCAGCGATCCTCCAGGCCCCGTTTCCAGCGCAACCAGCACTTCACCGCGCCAGCCTTCGACCCAGCCCAGCCCCACGCTGCCCTCGGCCGGAAGCGGCAGGCTTGCACGAATCTCGCTGTGCGGCAGCCGGTCGAGGATCACCCAGCACAGATCGAGCGACTCGAGAATCTCGTCGAAACGCACCGTCACGCGCGCGGCGACATCGCCGTTGCGATGCGTCGCCATGCGCACGTCGAGGCTGTCGTACGGTGTGGGCGGGAACTGCGTACGGAGGTCCCAGGACATGCCGCTCGCACGACCGGCGAGACCGCACAGGCCCAGCCGGTCGGCGAGGTCCGGCGCGACCCGTCCGGCGCCGATGAAACGGTCCTGCAGCCCGGGATGCTCGTCGAATATCACCCTGAGCGAGCGTACCGCGGTGCGCAGCGCACCGACCTCGGCGCGCATGGCCTGCGCCCCCGCACTGTCGATGTCGCCCGCCACGCCGCCCGGGACGATCGCGTCCATCAGGTAGCGATGCCCGAACACCGTGTGGTTGAGCCGCAGCATGTCCTCCTTGAGGCGAGAGAACTGCGCGAGGCCGAAGGCGAGACCCGCGTCGTTGCTGAGGAACCCGAGGTCGCCGAGATGGTTGGCGATACGCTCGCGCTCCAGCAGCAGCGCGCGCAGCCACTGGGCGCGCTCGGGCGGCGTGAAGAACGCCGCGCCCTCCGCCGCCATGCAGTAGGCCCAGCCGTATGCGACCGTCGAATCTCCGCTCACGCGGCCGGCCAGCCGCGCGGCATCCACGATGCTCATCGACTCGAACAGCTTTTCGACGCCCTTGTGCTTGTAGCCGAGGCGTTCTTCCAGGCGCAGCACGCGCTCACCGACGATCGAGAAACGGAAGTGGCCCGGCTCGATCGTCCCCGCGTGCACCGGGCCCACCGGAATCTCGTGCACGCCATCGCCGCGCACCGTGACGAACGGGTAGTGTTCGGCAGAGCCTTGATGTGTCGCGGCCACGTCAAAGCCCTTGCGCAACGGAAATTCGTGCGCTGCCCACGCCCCGTGCCGCAGCCATTGGCGAGCGTCGCCGCCCTCTGCGCGCACACCGAGCAGGTCGAACGCCGCGCGCTGCATGCGGTCGGCGGCGGGAAAGACGTCGGCGACGCCGGGAAACTCCGGCCGCTGCGCGGGGACGGGCAGGGTCAGCCACACGAGCCCAGAACGCACCGTGAGCGCCATGTGCACCTCGAAGGCATGACGACCGGGGATCTCCGACGCCCACAGCGCGACCAGCCGTCCACCCTTCCCGCGCACCTGTTCGGCGAGCGAGCGCCATTGGGCGGCATCGACACCGCCACGCCAGACCGGCATGGCGCCGGGCACAGGGCTCAGCTCTACGGGAAAGTCTTCGATCTGCATATACGCGCGGTCAGCCGATCATCCGCGCCGCGGCCCGGTACCACTGCGCGAGGTAGGGCGGGACGTACAGGCCGAGCAGCAAGACCAGCAAGAGGTGCACGAACACCGGCAGCAGCGCCGGCGGATGTGGCAGCCGCTGCGCCGTGCTGTCGCCGAACACCATTGCCTGCACCTTGCTGAAGATGGCGGCGAATCCGACGCCGAGCGCCGCCAGTAGCAGAGGCGTGGCCCACGGCTGTTCGCGCATGGCGGTGGTGAGGATCAGGAACTCGCTGGCGAACACACCGAAGGGCGGAATGCCGAGGATGGCGATGCTGCCGAGCATCAGGCCCCAGCCGACCGCCGGGCTGGTCTGAACCAGCCCGCGGATCTGCGCGATGACCTGCGTCCCGGTCTTCTGCGCTGCATGCCCGACCGCGAAGAAGATGGCTGACTTGGTCAGCGAGTGTGCAGTCATGTGCAGCAATCCAGCGAACGACGCGACCGGCCCGCCCATGCCGAAAGCGAAGGTGATGATGCCCATATGCTCGATCGACGAGTAAGCGAACAGCCGCTTGACGTCGGTCTGGCGAGACAGGAAAAACGCGGCGACCAGTGCTGACAGCAGGCCGAAACCCATCATGAGGTTGCCGGCAAGGTGAGAGCCGAGCGCGCCGTCCACCAGCACTTTGTTGCGCACCACCGCGTACAGCGCCACGTTCAGCAGCAGGCCCGATAACACCGCCGAGATCGGCGTCGGACCCTCGGCGTGCGCGTCCGGCAGCCAGTTGTGCAGCGGCACCAGGCCCACTTTCGTCCCGTAGCCGACCAGCAGGAAAACGAAGGCGATGGACAGCACGTTCGGCTCGAGCTGGTCGCGCACCGCCTGCAGATGGGTCCACAGCAGCGCGCCGCCCCCCGCACCCAGCACTTTCTCGGCCGCCAGGTAGAGCAGGATGGTGCCGAACAGCGCCTGTGCGATGCCCACGCCGCACAGGATGAAATACTTCCACGCGGCCTCGATCCCAGCCGCGGTGCGATACAGGCTCACCAGCAGAACAGTCGTAAGCGTGGCCGCCTCCATCGCCACCCACAGGATCCCCACGTTGTTGGTGGTGAGCGCCAGCAGCATGGTGAACATGAACATCTGGTACATGCTGTGGTAGAGGCGGAGCCGGCCCGCAGTGAGCTTGCCCCGCTCCTGCTCCACGCGCATGTAAACGCGACCGAACAGCGCTGTAGTAAAGCCGACGAAGGCGGTGAGCGCGACCAGGAAAACGTTGAAGGCGTCGACGAAGAACAGCTCGCGCCCGGCTGTCTGCGGTCCCAGCGAGACGATGCGGGCCGTCAGCGCGAGCGCGGCGAGCAGAGTGAGCAGGCTCACCGAGGCGTTCAGCTCCGCTGCCCACGGTCGATGCCCCCGGAGCGCCAGCAGCAGCGCTCCGGTCAGCGGCGACCCCAGGACCAGCACGATCTCCGTCACGTCTTTTCCTTCAGCTTCTCGAGGTGATGAATGTCCAGGCTGTCGAAGGTCTCGCGGATCTGGAAGAAGAAGATGCCGAAGATAAAGGCCCCGACCAGCACGTCCAGCGCGATGCCTAGCTCCACCACCATCGGCATGCCGTAAGTGGCGCTGGTGGCGGCGAAGAACAGGCCATTCTCCATGGCGAGAAAACCGATCACCTGCGGCACGGCCTTGCGCCGCGTGATCATCATGAGGAACGACAGCAGCACGCTGGCCATCGCCATCCCGAGTGAGCTGCGCGTGATCGTGCCGGCCAGCTGCGAGATCGGCAGCGCCAGATTGAACGCCACGATCACCAGCAGGATGCCCACCAGCATGGTGGTCGGGATGTTGATCAAGGTCTCCACGTCCCAGCGGATGTTGAGCCGGTCGATCAACCGGTGCAGCAGCCACGGCAACGCGAGCACCTTGATCCCGAGCGTCAGCGCGGCCGAGAAGTACAGGTGAGGCTGGTGCGTAGCAAAGGCCACCACGGCGGTGTTGACCGACAGCACCAGTCCCTGCAGCGCGAACAGGTAGATCAGCCGCAGGATGCGCCGCTGTGACACCATCGCGAAGGCGATCAACAACAGCAGGCACGCCATGAGATTGATGAGCTGGTGCGTCAAGGGCAGCGTCATCCCGCGCTCCCGAGCAACAGCCGCGTCAGCATCCCCAGTACCGCGAGCAAGAATGCCATGCCCAGGAACTCGGGCACGCGGAAGATGCGCATCTTCGCCGACACCGTCTCCAGCGCCGCCAGCGCGGCGCCGCCCAGCAGCAGCTTGGCGAGCAGCGCCAGCACCGACAGCGGCATCACGCCCCATTGTCCCGCGGCGGCGATGCCCCAGGGCAGAAACAGCGCGATCCCGATGCCGGCGTAAGTCATCAGTTTGAGCGCATGCGCCCACTCGAGCAGGGCGAGATGGCGCGCGGAATACTCCAGGATCAGCGCCTCGTGGATCATGGTGAGCTCCAGATGCGTGGCCGGGTTGTCCACCGGGATGCGCGCGTTCTCCGCGAGCAGGAGCATGACGAAGGCGACTCCCGCAAAGGCAAGGCTCGGGTAGAGGGTAAGCTCGCGATGAGCCAGCGTCTCGACGATCGTGGTAAGCGCGGTGGACTGGCTGATTAGCGCGGGCGTAAAGAACACCATCAGCAGCGCCGGTTCCGCGAGGCTCGCCACGAACATCTCCCGGCGCGCGCCGAGCGAGCCGAACGCGGTGCCGACGTCCATGGCCGCCAGCGACATCCACACGCGCGCCAGCGCCAGCAGGCCGACCAGCGCGATCACGTCCGCAGCAGGAGAGAAGGGGAGATCGGTCGCCAGCAGCGGGACGATGCTCACTGCCAGGACCATGCAGCCAAACACCGCGTAGGGCGCGAAACGGAACAGCCACGAGGCGTTGTGCGCCACGACCGCGTCCTTGCGGAATAGCTTCGCGATCACGCGATAGGGCTGCAGCAGGCCCGGGCCCGACCTGTTCTGCAGCCATGCACGGCACTGATTGACCCAGCCCACCACGAGCGGTGCCAGCAACACCGCCAGCAGCGTCTGGAACAGCTGGGAAACGAGGAAACCCGGGTTCATTGGATCAGGAGCAGCAGCACGAGCAGCGTGGCAAAGCTGTAGATCAGGTATAGATGAATGCGGCCGTGGTGCAGGACGGCGACCAGCGAGGAGATGAGTTCCGCAAACCAGATCACGGGCACGTAGATCCAGTACCAGAACCGGTCCTCTATCCTCGATCGGTACAGCGGTTGAGCGTCGAACGGGCTCGGCTGCAAGCGCTCCACTTTGAAGAAGGACTCGAAGATCTGCTTGACGGGCTGGCTGAAGCCCTCCGCCGAATCCTGCATGCGGGGTTCGAGCGGGCCGAAGCCGCAATCCCACGGAGCGGAACGCCGCACGCGCCCGTGGTAGAAACGCCGCACGAGCAGGAATGTAGCGAGCACGGTCACGACGATGCCGAGCAGGAACAGCGGCGCACTGTAACTGGCACGCTCGGGCTGCAGGGCCGTGAGGAACAACCAGCTCGACTCCTGAGTGGCATCGTGCAGCGTGGCTCCGACCAGGGCGCGCGCAATCGGGTCGACCGCGGCGAGCACCAGCGCCGGCAGTAGGCCCAGCACGACGCACCAACCCGCTAGCCAGGCAAGGCCCGCGCGCTCCCAGTGGTCCGCGTCATGCGCCTGCGCCAGTTCCTCGCGCGGGAGCCCGAGAAATACCACCCCGTAGAACTTGACCATGACGTAACCGGCCATCGCCACCGCCAGCGCCAGCGCAGCCGTGGCGACCGGAACCAGCATGCTGAGGTAGCTGCTGGGCAGGCTGGGCGAGAACAAGAACGCCTGGAACAGCATCCACTCCGAGGCGAAACCATTGAGCGGCGGCAGGCCGGCGATGGCGAGCGCCCCGATTAGCCCTGCTGCCGCGACCCATGGCATGCGACGAATCAAGCCGCCGAGCTTACCCAGGCTGCGGTGGCTGGTGGCATGCATGACCGAACCGGTCACCAGGAACAGCAGGCTCTTGAACAGCGCGTGATTGAGGCAGTGATACAGCGTGGCCGCGAGCGCCAGGCCAGCCAACACGTTCATGTCGTAGCTGTGGAACAGGATGGTCAGACCGAAGCCGGCGAGGATGACGCCGAGGTTTTCGATCGACGAGTAAGCGAGCAGGCGCTTCATGTCGGTCTGCACAGCCGCGAACAGCGCACCGAACAGGGCCGTCGCGAGGCCCAGCGACAGCGCTGCGACGCCCCACCACCAGACGCGCGTGTGCAGCAGATCGAAGCTCACGCGCAGCAGGCCATAGACGGCTGTCTTGAGCATCACGCCGCTCAGAAGGCCGGACACCGGGGAGGGCGCAGCAGGATGCGCTTCCGGCAGCCAGACGTGAACGGGCAGAAACCCGGCCTTGGCGCCGAAGCCGAACAGGGCCAAGACAAAGGCGATCGAGGCCCAGGGCAGCGACAGGGTGTTGCCGCGCATGGCGTCGAATGCGTAGCTCCACTGGCCGAGCTGCAGCGTCCCGAAGCACAGCAGGATCGACAGCGCGCCGACGTGCGCGACAATCAAGTAAAGCAGCCCGGCGCTGCGGATCTGCGCGACCCGGTGATCGGTCGTCACCAGAAAATAGGACGCAACCGCCATCGTTTCCCACGCGACCATGAAGAGATACGCGTCGTCGGCGAGCGCCACCACCGCCATGCTGGCGAGGAAGACGTGGTACTGCAGACAGATCAACCGGATGTCGCCGTCGCCGCTCTTCTCGAAGTAGCCCGCGCAGTACAGGGAGACGCCGGTGCTGACCGCGCCGAGCAGCACCAGGAAGAAGGCTGACAACGAGTCGAGGCGCACGTGAAACGGCAGGTCCGGGAGGCCGAGAGGGAGGACCAGGGACTGGGGCTCGGCGCCAAGCGAGAAGCAAGCCCCGGCGGCAAGCACCAGGCCGCCGAGCGCGCCAAGCGGAAAGAACGCGCGTGCGTGCGTGCGCCGGCTCGCCTTGGAGGAAAGTCCGAGCAGGCCGACCGCGATCCAGTAGAGCGGTACGGCGAGGACGAAAGCGGAGCTCCAGCTAGACACGCAGGTACTCTTGCTTTTCGCCGAGCCAGCGCTGCACATGCAGATGGGCGCGCTCCGGCCATTTGCGCAACATCAGGTCCGCGGCGTCGCGCGCTGCTTCGAGCAGATCCAGGTCGCGCTCGAGATCGGCGAAACGCAGCATCGGCAAGCCGCTCTGTCGAGCGCCGAGCAGCTCGCCGGGACCGCGCATGCGCAGATCGTGACGCGCGACCTCGAAGCCGTCCGAGCTCTCGTAGATGATGCGCAGCCTCTCGCGCGCTGTATCCGACAAGGGGCTCTGGTAAAGCAGGATGCACGCGCTGCTGTCTGCGCCGCGGCCGACCCGCCCGCGCAGCTGGTGCAGCTGCGCGAGGCCCATGCGCTCGGCATTCTCGATCACCATCAGCGACGCGTTCGGCACATCCACGCCGACCTCGATCACTGTCGTGGCCACCAGCAGTTGTACGGCACCGGATTGGAAGGCCTGCATCACCGCGGCCTTGTCGGCGCTGCCGAGCCGGCCGTGCACGAGCCCTACAGACAGCTTGGGGAACGTGCGCTTGATCCGATCGAAAGTGTCGAGAGCGGTCTGCAACTGCAGGGCCTCCGACTGTCCGCGGCCAGACCGGCGCCGTTTTGCGCCCGCCGGATCCACAGAGGAGGTTCCTGCCTCGCCCTCCTCGATGAGCGGGCACACCCAGTAGGCCTGGCGTCCCTCGGAGCACGCATCGCGCACGCGCGCGATCACTTCGTCGCGGCGCTTATCGGACACCAGCTTGGTGATCACCGGGGTGCGCCCCGGCGGCAGCTCGTCGATGACCGACACGTCGAGGTCGGCATAAAAGCTCATCGACAGCGTGCGTGGGATAGGAGTGGCGCTCATCATCAGCTGGTGCGGTTGCCCCGTGTCAGCCGCGCCCTTGCGCCGCAGCGCGAGGCGCTGCAGCACGCCGAAGCGGTGCTGCTCATCGACGACGGCGAGGCCCAAGCGCTTGAAGCGCACCTCGTCCTGGAACAGGGCGTGGGTACCCACCACGATCTTAGTTTCACCGCGCGCCAGGCTCTCGAGCTGCGTGCGCTTGTTCCCGCGGCGGACACCTGCAGCCAGCCTGGCGACGTCCAGGCCGAGGGGCGACAACCACTGAGAGAATTTCGCGTAGTGCTGCTCGGCCAGGATTTCGGTCGGCGCCATGACCGCAACCTGATAGCCGCTTTCGACCGCCTGCAGCGCCGCGAGCGCGGCGACAATGGTCTTGCCGCTGCCCACATCCCCTTGCAGCAGCCTCTGCATCGGGTGCGGGCGAGTGAGGTCCGAGCGAATTTCGGCGAGCGTGCGCTGCTGAGCCTTGGTGAGCTTGAACGGCAGTTGGGCGAGCAGCTGCCCGGACAGCCGGGCATGCCGGGTAAGGCGCGGTGCGGCAAGGGCCTGACGCCTTCGGTAGTGCATCCGCATGGACAGCTGCTGCGCCAGCAGCTCGTCGAACTTGACGCGCTGCCAGGCGGGATGCGTGCGCTCTTCGAGCGCATCGAGGCGCGCATCCGGTGGCGGGTTGTGCAGGTACGCGACGCTCTGCTTTACCGATGGCAGCCGCAGCGGCGCCATGATCTCCGGCGGAAGCGTGTCGGCGAGATCCGCCGCGTGCAGCGCACGCTGCACCAGGCGGCGCAGAACCAGTTGCGACAACCCCGCAGTCGTGGGGTAAACCGGCGTCAGCGATTGGGGCAGCGGCTCGTCCGCCCGCAACACACGCACGCGAGGATGAATCATCTCGGCCCCGAAGAAGCCCTTGCGCAGCTCGCCCAGCAACCGCAGCCGTGCGCCCGGGGTCAGCTGTTTGAGGTAACTCGGGTAAAAGTTGAAGAAGCGCAGCTGTACCGGATCCTCGCCGTCGCGCACGCGGCACACGAGCGTACGCTTCGGCCGGTACTGGATCAGGGCCTCCTCGACCTCTGCTTCGATCTGCACCGTCTCGCCGGCCGGCGCATCGTGCACACGCACGACCTTGGTTTCATCTTCGTAGCGCAACGGCAGATGGAAGACGAGATCGAGCTCCCGCCTCACCCCGAGGCGATCCAGCTTCTGGCGGGCGGCCGCCGACGTACCGGCTAGTGCCGACGCCGGCGTTGCGTCAAGTTCGGCTTTCACCGACAACGAGTATCGCGTCGATCTCCACCAGAGCGCCGCGCGGCAAGGCCGCAACCGCGACCGCTGCACGCGCTGGATAGGGCTGCGCAAAATACTGCGCCATCGCTTCGTTCACGCGAGCAAAGTCTCCCATGTCGGTGAGGAACACCGTCACTTTCACGGCGTCATTGAGCGTGGCGCCTGCGGCGGCCGCCACCGCACGCAGATTGCGCAGCACCTGCTGGATCTGTGCGTCCACGCCCTCGGCGAGCGTCATCGTCGCAGGCTGCAGCCCGATCTGGCCGGACAGGTAGACGGCGTCGCCGACGCGCACAGCCTGCGAATACGTTCCGATCGCCGGCGGAGCGTCGCTGGTGTGGATGGCTTGCCTGGTCATGAGGAGGCGGCGCGCAACGGTGAAGGACCGGTGGCTGCGCGCCCACACCGAATGGTATGCGTAAACGGGGCCGCCCGCCACTGCCGCGGACTGCCTTTGGAGGCGTGGTAAGATGCGCCGCCGCATTCGTCACGAGACCAGTGCAACCTAATCAAGCTCCCGCGGCGCCCGACGCAGCCGCCGAGACGGCCAACGGGAATCACGGCGACCTCCACGCCCGCAAGGGAGTGCTCGGACTCGCGGTAGGCGCGGTGGGCGTGGTCTATGGCGATATCGGGACCAGTCCCCTGTACGCCTTCAAGGAATCCTTCGGCGGCGCCCACCACGTGCCGCTGAACCACGACAACGTCCTTGGCATCCTCTCGCTGATTTTCTGGGCGCTGACCCTGATCGTGACGGTGAAGTACGTCATGTTCATCATGCGTGCGGACAATCGAGGCGAAGGCGGCATCATGGCACTGATGGCGCTGGTGCGCCGCTGCATGCCGTTGCGCGGCCGCAGCGCCTGGGTTCTGCTGACGCTGGGCATGTTCGGGGCCGCGCTGTTCTATGGCGACGGCATGATCACTCCCGCTATCTCCGTGCTGTCGGCCGTGGAGGGGCTGGAGGTAGCCACCCCGCTGTTCCGTCCCTACATCATCCCGATCACGATCGTCGTTCTCACCGCCCTGTTCCTGTTTCAGCAGCTAGGAACCGGCCAGGTCGGCAACTTCTTCGGTCCAGTGATGGTGGCCTGGTTCGCCGTTCTCGCGCTGCTCGGCATCACCAATATTGCACACCAGCCTAGCGTGCTTGCCGCACTCTATCCGGGCTATGCCGTCCAGTTCTTCAAGGAGGACGGATGGATGGGCTTCCTGACGTTAGGGGCGGTGTTCCTCGCCGTCACCGGCGCGGAAGCCTTGTATGCGGATATGGGACACTTCGGGAAGCGGCCGATTCAGATCGCCTGGTTATATCTCGTGTTCCCGTCGCTGATCCTCAACTACTTCGGGCAAGGCGCGCTGGTTCTCAACCAACCCTCTGCAGTTGCCAACCCGTTCTTTCACCTCGCGCCAGACTGGGCCCTGTACCCGGTAGTGGCGCTGGCCACCATCGCCACGGTTATCGCTTCTCAGGCAGTGATCTCGGGGGCGTATTCCCTTACCCGGCAGGCTATCCAGCTCGGCTATTGCCCGCGCCTGATGATCGAGCACACGTCCGAGCGGGAGATCGGGCAGGTGTATCTGCCGTGGATCAATTGGAGC
>DASPUW010000102.1:0-7836 GCA_035622675.1 Burkholderiales bacterium
ACTTCCAGCGCCTTGAGCGCATCGATCACTCGATCCGGCCCGACCGGCACACCAGCCCCGCGCAGCACTCGCGCGAAATGCATGACGTTCTCGGCGAGCCGCCCGACGCCGGCAGCCACTGCGCTCATGGGGCGAGAAACAAGGCAGCGCCGTTGCTCCACGCGATGCTCTCTGCGACATCGCGCGGCAGTTGCGCCAGCCAGTCCCGATACGACTGCATGACCTGCGGCACCGCCGGCCAGCGCTGCGGGAACCAGGTGTCGGAACCCAGCAGGAAACGCTTTGGATACTTCATGAACAGCGCACGCCAGGCCGGGGTGAGCCCGCCGTCCTCCTGCGCGATGCCGTCGCGGTAAGACAGCTCTCCGTACAGCTTGGGGAAACGCCCGAGCAGCTCGTCGACGCGCCCCGGCGGCGTCGTTATGCCGGTGTGGGCCCACACCACGCGCGCCTGCGGGTCGAGGGTGAAGATCCGCTCGATCACATAGTCGTCGCAGTGCGCATGCAGCCACAAACCGCGCTGAGCAGCCAGCGCCACGAAGCGGGCAAAACCCTCGCTGTCGGCGTCGCGCCCGAAGATGTGAAACTCACCTATACCCCGGTAGATGCCGCGTGCGAGCTCGCGCTCGATCATCGCGAGAATTGCCGGATCGCGAAACCAGGTCTGCACATCGGACTGGACGACGTAGGGACGCGCAAACGCGACCGCCCGAAATTCGGGCGGCGCGGCCGCCAGCAGCTCGCGCGTGCCATCGTTGGGACGGCTCGTGAGCAGCACGCCGCGGATGCCGGCACGGCGCCACAGCTCGAACACCGTCTCAACCGGTACCGGGCGCCCCACGTCCAGGTTGTAGTGCACGTGCGCGTCGAAGATAGGCGGCTCGCGCGTTTGCGCACCTGCTCCAGCCGGTATCGCCGCCAGTGCGACGAGAATTGGCCACATAGTTGCGGCCCGCATCTTCGCCACCGCGTCAGCCTACCTCGGCCTTGACTTCCGACAGGATGCGCGCCGCCTCGCTGCCTTTGACGCGTGCGATGTCGTCCTGGTATTTCAACAGCGCACCCAGGGTGTCCTCCACGAGGCGTGGGTCGAGCGTCACTTGATCGAGCGAAACCAGCGCCTTGGACCAGTCGATGGTTTCCGCTACCCCCGGCAGCTTGAACAGGTCCATGGCACGCAACCGCTGTACGAAGGCGACCACCTCGCGCGACAGGCGCTCGGGCGCGCCTGGCACCTTGCGCCTCAGGATATCCAGCTCGCGCTCAGCGTTGGGATAGTCTACCCAGTGATACAGGCAGCGGCGTTTCACGGCGTCGTGGATCTCGCGCGTCCGGTTGGAGGTGATCACGACGATCGGGGGTTGCTGCGCCTTGATCGTGCCGATCTCGGGAATGGTGACCTGGAAGTCCGATAGCACCTCCAGCAGATAGGCCTCGAACGGCTCGTCGGTGCGGTCGAGCTCGTCGATGAGGAGCACGGGCGCCGCACCGAGGTCGCCCTCCAGAGCCTGCAGCAGCGGCCGCCGAATGAGAAAACGCTCCGAAAAAATGTCCTGACTCAGTCCTTCGCGCGATTTGATGCCCTCCGCTTCGGCGAGCCGGATCTCGATCATCTGCCGCGTGTAATTCCACTCGTATACGGCTGACGCGATGTCCAGTCCCTCGTAGCACTGCAGGCGCACCAGCCGTCGACCTAAAGTCTGCGCCAGCACTTTGGCGATCTCGGTCTTGCCCACCCCCGCCTCACCCTCAAGAAACAGCGGCCGGCCCATGCGCAGCGCCAGGAACACCGCCGTCGCAAGGCCGCGCTCGGCCACATAGTCAGCGCGAGCCAGGAGGCCAGCGGTTTCATCGATCGAGCCAGGCAGGGGCTGGGTCATGTGCGCGAAAGGAATGGCGAAGCGTCGCCGGAAGACATCACGCTCGAAGGATAACACCGCGCGGGCTTGGAGCGCCCGCGCGAGCGCACCGAAACTGCGCCGCGAGCGGCGCAGGGATCGCAAACCTTGGCGCCCTATCCGGCCGTCAGCGCAGCCTGCACGGCGCGCTTGGCCATGACCGTGACCAGATGCGCGCGGTACTCGCTGGAGGCGTGGATATCGGAGTTGAGCGCGCTGGAGGAGACTTTGATACCCGCCACCGCGTCGGGCGAAAAGTTCGAGGCCAGCGCTTTTTCCATCTCCGGCACGCGGAACGCCGACGGCCCAGCCCCCGTGACCGCCACACGCACGCCGCCCTGGCCTTCGCACACGAATACACCGACGATGGCGTAACGCGAGGCGGGATTCTTGAACTTGGCGTAGCCCGCGCGTTTAGGCACAGGGAAGCTGACGGAAACGATGATCTCGCCCGGCTCGAGCGCGGTCTCGTACATGCCCTTGAAGAACTGGTCCGCTGCGAGCCTGCGCTTGTTGGTGTTCACGGTGGCACCCAGGCCGAGCACCCCCGCCGGATAATCAGCCGCGGGGTCGCTGTTGGCGACCGAGCCGCCAATGGTGCCCATGTTGCGCACCATGCGGTCGCCGATAGTGGAAGCGAGCGACGCCAGCGCCGGGATGAGCTGTTTCACCTCTTTGGAAACGGCGACCTCTGCGTGGGTGGTCATGGCACCGATGCTCAGGCTGCCGCCGTCGGCTTTGATCCCGCGCAGATCGGCGATCGCCCCCAGGTCCACCAGCTGGGGCGGAGCAGCCAGGCGCAGTTTCATCGCTCCGACCAGCGTCTGACCTCCGGCCAGCAGCTTGGCGTCCGGGTTCCGGGACAACAGCGCCGCCGCGTCCGCGACACTCGCCGCCCTTTGATAGTCGAATGGGTACATTGATCTTCTCCTCTGCGATCAAGCTGCTTTCTGCGTCTTGGCCTGCTCCAGCGCACGCCACACGCGTTCGGGCGTGGCCGGCATCTCCAGGTCCCGCACACCGAGCGCGTCGGTGATGGCGTTCATCACGGCAGCCGGGGCTCCGATCGCGCCGGCCTCGCCGCAACCCTTCACGCCGAGCGGATTATGGGTGCAGGGCGTCTCCTTGGTGTCGAGCTTGAAGCTCGGCACGTTGTCGGCGCGCGGCATGCAGTAGTCGAGCAGGCTGCCGGTCAGCAGTTGGCCGCTCGCCTTGTCGTAGCGGCAATTCTCCAGCAGAGCCTGGCCGATCCCCTGCGTCAGCCCGCCGTGCACCTGCCCCGCCACGATCATCGGATTGATGATCTTGCCGAAGTCGTCCACTGCGGTGAAGCTCACGATGTCCACGCTGCCGGTGTCCGGATCGACCTCCACTTCGCACACGTATGTGCCGGCTGGGAACGTGAAGTTGGTCGGGTCGTAGAACGCGTTCTCGTTGAGCCCGGGCTCGAGCTTGTCCAGCGGGTAATTGTGCGGGACATACGCCGTCAGCGCGACCTGTGCGAAGGGGACCTGCTTATCGGTGCCGGCCACTTTGAACACGCCATCGGCAAACTCGACATCCGTCTCGGCCGCTTCCATCAGATGCGCCGCGATCTTCTTGCCCTTGGCGATCACCTTGTCCACCGCCTTCAAGATCGCCGTCCCGCCGACCGCGAGCGAGCGCGAACCGTAGGTGCCCATGCCGAACAGGATTCGGCCGGTGTCGCCGTGCACGATGTCGACGTCGTCGATAGGGATCCCGAGGCGGCTCGCCACGACTTGCGCGAAAGTCGTCTCGTGGCCTTGTCCGTGCGAGTGCGAGCCGGTGAAGACCGTCACCTTGCCGGTTGGATGCACCCGGACTTCGCCGGCCTCGAACAGCCCGGCGCGCGCGCCCAGCGAGCCCGCGACGTTGGACGGAGCGATGCCGCAAGCTTCGATGTACGCCGCATAACCCAAGCCGCGCAGCTTGCCACGCTCGGCCGCCTGGCGCCTGCGCGCTGCAAAGCCGGCGACGTCTGCCAGATTCATCGCTGCGCCCAGTGTCGCCTCGTAGTTGCCGGTGTCGTATAACAACGCGACGGGCGTCTGGTAGGGAAACTCGCGAAT
The DNA here is from genome assembly GCA_035622675.1 of Burkholderiales bacterium. Classification (GTDB taxonomy): domain Bacteria; phylum Pseudomonadota; class Gammaproteobacteria; order Burkholderiales; family SHXO01; genus SHXO01. Next base: position 3,989 of record DASPUW010000102.1, read on the forward strand.
GAAATTGCGCCGCCGGATCTCGGCCGGATCGAGCTTCATCTCGCGCGCCGCCGTCTCGACCAGGCGCTCCACGACATACGTCGCCTCCGGACGCCCGGCGCCTCGGTAAGCATCCACCGGAGTCGTGTTGGTGAACACGGCGGTGACCTCGCAGTAGATGAGCGGCGTCGTGTACTGGCCAGCCAGCAAGGTCGCATACAGGATGGTCGGGATGCACGAGGCGAAGGTCGACAGATAGGCCCCCATGCTGGCAGTGGTCTGAACACGCATGGCGAGAAACTTGCCATCCTTGTCCAGCGCCAGCTCGGCGTGCGTCAAGTGATCGCGGCCATGCGCATCGGTCAGGAACGACTCGCTGCGCTCCGCGGTCCACTTGACCGGCCGGTTGATCTGCTTGGACGCCCACGTCACCACCACGTCTTCGGCGTACAGATAGATCTTGGAGCCGAAGCCGCCGCCCACGTCCGGCGCGATGACTCTCACCTTGTGTTCCGGCAGCCCTAGCACGAACGCTGTCATCAGCAGCCGCTCCACATGCGGATTCTGACTGGCGACGTACAGGGTGTAGCTGTCGTCGGCGCGGTTGTAGCTGGCGAGCGCGGCGCGCGGCTCCACGGCGTTGGGGACCAGGCGGTTGTTGACGAAGTCGAGCCTGGTCACGTGCTGCGCCGAGGCGAAGGCCTTGTCCACCGCCGATTTGTCGCCCAGCGCCCAGATGTAGCAGGTGTTGTCCGGCGCGATCTCATGCAGGGCCGGCGCACCCTTCTTGCGCGCGTCCGCCACGTCCACCACCGCCGGCAGCACGTCGTAGTCGACCTCGAGCAGCTCGGCGGCGTCCTTCGCCTGAAGGTACGTCTCGGCAATGACCACCGCCACCTGATCGCCCACATGCCGAACTTTGCCCTGCGCGAGCGGCGGATGAGCCGGCTCCTTCATGGGCTGCCCGTCGACGCCAGTGATGAGCCAGCCGCAGGGCAAGCCCGCGACTTTGCCGGCCGCGAGATCCTCGCCGGTGAACACCGCGAGCACACCGGGCGCTTTGAGCGCCTTGTCCTTGCCGATGCGCTTGATGGTCGCGTGAGCGTGCGGCGAGCGCACGAAATACGCGTAGCTCTGCCGGTCGATCTGGACATCGTCGGTGTACGTCCCGGCACCGGTGAGGAAACGATAGTCTTCCCTGCGCTTGACGGCAGAGCCGATCAGGTTCATGTCACCCATGGCTTTAGCTCCTCATCGCCTGCGCGCCAGCTTGCACGGCCTTTACGATATTGTGATAGCCGGTGCAGCGGCAGATGTTGCCATCCAGCTCGGCGCGGATGGTCGCCTCGTTGAGGTTCGCATGGCGCTTGGCGAGATCGATGGCGCTCATCACCATGCCCGGTGTGCAGAACCCGCACTGCAGGCCGTGATGCTCGCGGAACGCCTCCTGCATGGGATGCAGCTTGCCGTCGGCCGCGGCGATGCCTTCTATCGTCACCAGGTTGGCGCCCTGCGCCTGCATGACCAGCATGTTGCAGCACTTGACCGCGGCGCCGTTCATGTGGATCGTGCACGCTCCGCACTGCGCCGTGTCGCAGCCGACGTGGGTGCCCGTCAGCCGGAGCTGCGCGCGGATGAAATCGACCAGCAAGGTACGCGGCTCGACGTCGGCCGTGACCGGCTTGCCGTTCACGGTCAGCGAAACTTTGACTGGCATGAGTCTCCTCCGTTGGTTTGCGTTTTCGGCCGGCCCGCCCCGCCGGCTACTGCGCCCATCGACGCGGCTCTGCACGGCTAGCGGTGCGATGCGGCGTTCGGGAACTCTCGATGCTACGCCTGCGAATGGGGGTAATCAACCGACTGCACAGGCGATCGCGGGACAGCGCAGCGTAAGGGCTGGCGTAGAAGCAATTCCGCCACCGATAAAAAAGCCCCGGGTACACCGGGGCCTCTCGAAACAACCAGCCGTTGTGTCGTCACACCTCAACGCCGTGCGCCTTCCAGATCTTGGCGGTGACTTCGGCCTGCTCCTTGTAGAACGACAGCACCCAGTACAGAGCACCGAGGACGATGGCGAGTGGGGCGCCGGCGAGGATTACTGCGGTCATGCTTTGTTTGCTCCATGTTTTGACGGTTGGACAACCGCGGCGCAGGCTGCAACGGCGGGCTGAGCAGGGCTTTTGGCCCAGGCCCGATGAAAAGCCTAAGGAGAACCACGAGGGAAATCTCGCGACGCCGCGTCGGAGGCGTCGTGGCGTCAGGTTTCTTCGCGCCGGGCGCACGCAGCCGGGCGCTACTCTAGCAGATCCCGCACGTATTCTCCGATCGCCAGGGCCGCAGTGAGCCCCGGCGATTCGATCCCGTACAGGTTGACGAGTCCCGCCACGCCGTGCTCGGCTGGACCCTGCACCATGAAGTCGGCCGCTGGTTCCGTCGGCCCCGATATCTTGGGGCGAATGCCGGTGTAGCCGGGCACCAGCCGACCGTCTCTCAATCCCGGGTAGTAGCGGCGGATCGCGCTGTAAAACAGCGGAGCCCGAGAGTGATCGAACTCGTAGTCGACCCCGTCGACCCAGCACACGTCCGGGCCGAAGCGCACTTGACCGGCCAGATCGACCGTCACGTGAACGCCAAGCGAGGCGTTGGTGGCGACCGGATAGACCAAGCGATTGAACGGAGAAGCGCCCGACAGCGTGTAGTAGTGAGCCTTGGCAAAATACTGGGATGGAATGGTGCTCGGCGCCAGGCCAGCCAGCGAGTGCGCCACGTTCTGCGCAAACAATCCCGCGCAGTTCACGACGCAGTCGCAGGCGAGCGTCATCGGCTCTGCACCACCGACTGCGAGAACGATCCCCGTGTCGCGCACCGCGCCCGAGATCAAGGGACTCAGGAACACGACGCTTGCCCCGCGGCTCTCAGCCTCGCCTTGCAGTGCGAGCATCAAGGCGTGGCTGTCGACGATCCCGGTCGAGGGAGAGTGAAAGCCAGCTACCGCGAGCACGGCCGGTTCGAGCTCTCGCAGCTCGCCTTGGCTCAACCAGCGCAGGTCGGTCACGCCGTTGGCCTGGGCCTTGGCCGTGTACGACTCAAGCGCGCCGATCTCGGCCGCCTCCGTGGCTACCACGACCTTGCCGACGCGTCGATGCGGGACGCCGTGCTTCGCGCAGTAGGCGTAAAGCATGTCCCTGCCGGCTACGCACAGGCGCGCTTTCAACGAGCCGGGCGTGTAGTAAAGGCCGGCGTGTATCACCTCGGAATTGCGCGAGCTGGTGTGTGTGCCGATTCCCTCTGTCGCTTCGAGCACGATTACTTCGCGCCCGGCCAAAGCCAGGGAGCGCGCCACTGCCAGGCCAACCACGCCGGCCCCGATAACCACGCATTCGACGCGCTCGCTGGTCATGACCGCGCCCGCCGGGCGGCGCAAAGCGGGATCAAGAACCTTCGCACCGCGCGCGTGTATGAGCTCATCTCTGGTTCGCTGGTCGCAGGTTCAGCCGCGCGCTCGTAGTGAGCAACAAAAGCGTTTTGCCAAGGCCGGGCGGTAACATACGCGCTTTTGTCTGCACAGGTCACGCACGTCACTGAGCATGGATACACGACGGCCTTTGCTCCTGCTGGCCGCCGCCGGCTTCGTATCGGGACTCACCATCCGCCTCGCCGAGCCTCTGCTGCCCAAGGTCGCGCAGGAGTTCGGCGTGAGCCTAGCAGCTGCCGCGGTGCTCATCACGGGATTCACTCTGGCTTATGGGCTGTTCCAGTTGATCCACGGCCCGCTCGCGGACCGTATCGGCAGGCTGCCTGCGGTGACCGCCGCCCTCATCCTGGCTGCACTGGCATGTGCGGCCTGCGCTTCGGCCCAGTCGCTGGAA
>DASPUW010000103.1:0-7512 GCA_035622675.1 Burkholderiales bacterium
GCGCGGATGAAGTTGCGGCGCTGAACGTCGAGCGGATCGAGCCCGAGCTCCACCGCGATGCGCTGGATCAGCCGCTCGAGCGCGAAGTACACCTGTGGGCCACCGAATCCGCGCACCAGGCCCGCAGGCGTCTTGTTGGTCAATACCACGCGATTGCGGACCTTGAGGTGGTGGATGTCATAGGCTCCGGTGAGGCACCCGTGCATGCGGTAGAACGTAGCCGGCTCCGGCGCTCGCAGATAAGCGCCACAGTCGTCGAGCTGGTCGTACGCCAGGGCGCTGATGCGGCCATCGGGTTGCACCGCCGCCTCGATGGTGGCGATGCGGCCAGTAGCAGAGGTTGCAGCCAGCAGGTGCTCCAACCGGTCCTCGACCCATTTGACCGGCGCGCCGGCCTTGCGCGAGGCGAGGCACAGCGCAACCGCGTAAGGGAACACCGCCTGCTTGACGCCGAAGCTGCCCCCCGAGTCGCGCGGCAGGCGCAATCGCAGCTTCGCCGCCGGCACCTTGAGCGCGAGCGCCATGACGGCGTGCAGCGAAAAAGGCCCCATAAAGTTCGTCAGGACCTCGTAGCCTTCGCCGCCTGCGAGGTGCTCGGCAACCACGACGAAGCACTCGATCGGCGTGCACGAATTCCGCGGGTAGCGGATCTTGAGGCGGACGCGGTGCGCAGCGGATGCGAACGCCGTATCGGGGTCGCCATAGGCAAAGCTGCGGTCGCTGACGACGTTCGAGCCCACGGCTTCGTGCAGCAGCGGAGCTGCTGCTGCGGCAGACTCGGTATCGACCGCAGCCGGCAACCCTTCGTACTCGACCTTGATGAGCTCCAGCGCGTCCTCGGCGAGGTAGCGATCCTGCGCGACGACGATCGCGACGGGCTCCCCCGCGTACCGCACTTTGCCCACCGCGAGACACCAATGCTCCATCGGGGCCTTGACGCCGACCACGAAAGGCGCAGCCCACCGCCTCACGTCTGCGCCCGTGAGCACGCAGCGCACGCCCGATGCGGCTAGAGCGGCGGAGATGTCGATGCTACGCAGGTGCGCGTGTGCGTAAGGCGATCGCAGGAAGGCGGCGTGCAGCGTACCGGACCGTGTGCCGAGGTCATCGGCGTAGCGTCCGCTGCCAGTCAGGAGCGCGGCGTCCTCGCACCGTTCCATCGGCCGCCCGGTCCAGGCGGCCTGAGCTATGCCAGCGGGCAGTGGTATCGCTCGTTCGTTCACGTTGTAATCGTGCCTCGCCCGTCAACCCACCGCCGGGGCCTCACACGGTGACCTTGACGCGATCGCCCACGCCCAACCCAAGCGTCTGCGCCGCGCTACCGCCGTTCACCGCGACCTCCACCAGTCCAACGCTGTTCTCGTACCAGAATGCGTTGCCGTTCGGGGTGTCCGCGAATACCCTGGCGTAGGCGAGCTTGCGCCGCCCGGCAGCTATTTTTGCGTCGCGCGAAACGTGCTCAGCACGCAGGCCGGTGAGCACGTTGCCGTAGTGGTCGATGTAGATGACCTCCGAAAGATCCTCGGCCCCCAATTCCACGCTCAATCGAGCGATATCTTCGATCTTCTCCTTGGCCAGATTTCCCGCGGCAATCCAGCCGGCGACGGGCGCAAACAGATCGCGCCCGTGAAACGAAGCCGATGCCGTCTGGGAACGCCAGGTGATGCGCCAGGTTCGTGCTTTTGCCGCGCGCGCGGCGACCACGGACAACAGGCCGTTGTCGGGTCCGACGTAGGCTTTGCCGTCCGCTTCCAGCACGACGGGATCGCGCGCGCCGCCGACGCCGGGATCGACGACGGCGAGAAACACCGCACCGGCCGGAAACGACGCCTGCAAAGCCGCCAGCAGATGAGCTCCCGCCCGAGCGTCGAAATTCGGCGCCGCGTGTAGCAGATCCAGAATCGGCGTAGCAGGATCAGCGTACTGCATCAGCGCAGCCTTGACCTGAGCGACATAAATATCGTCGGCGCCGAAGTCGGTGAACAGCACGATCATGGTTTGCGGGTCAGAGCGGATCGAGAGGCGTGCGGTATTGTAGTTCGCCTCGGGTATCAATGACCGGCGATAATCACCGGATATGGCGGATCCGGGCCGGATCATTCACGAGTACCACGAGCGCAGCAAGCATCAGCTGCGCCGCTATGCGCCCGGCCCTGGATACCTCGACTGGGCAAATCAACCCGATCCGTTCCGAATTTACGCGGGCGCGCCGCGTGTCAAGCTCCAGCTCGGCGCCGAGCGCCTCGCCGCTCGCTTCAACGATACCCGTGCCGGCCGCTCACCCGTGCCCGCGGCGCTGACCTGCGAGTCGATCGCAATTCTGTTCGAGTTGTCTCTTGCCATCTCTGCCTGGAAGTCGTACCAGGGCACCTCGTGGGCGTTGCGCTGCAACCCCTCCAGCGGAAACCTGCACCCGACCGAAGGCTATCTCCTCGCGTCCCACCTTCCCGGCCTGGACGGAGGCATCTATCACTATGTGAGCCGAGAACACGCCCTCGAGCAGCGCGCGCGGTGGAATGCGCCGGCTCCGGCCATCGCCGCCGGTGTGCTGATCGGGATAGCCTCGATCTACTGGCGCGAGGCGTGGAAGTACGGCATGCGCGCGTTCCGCTACTGCCAGCACGACTGCGGCCACGCTATCGCAGCGGTGAGCTACGCAGCGGCCGCGCTGGGGTGGCAGACGACGATGCTCGATGCTGCCGCGGATGACGATGTGGCCGCGTTGCTCGGCATCGACCGCAGCGGGGACTACGCCAGTGTCGAGTGCGAGGAGCCGGACTGCCTGCTCTGGGTCGGAACCGGCGCCCCGCCTGAGATCGAATCACTGCTGGCCGCGGCGCGTGCCGCGAGCTGGTGTGGAGAACCCAACCCGCTGAGCCCCGCCCACGTCGAGTGGCCCGATATCGACGGCGCACACGAGGCCACGCCGAAACCACGCACGATGCCCGACACCCGAACGGTACTGCCTGCCACGTTCGAGCTCTCGCCGCCTCGCCTCGATATTGCCGCGGCGACTCTCTTCCGACAGCGGCGCAGCGCGGTGGACTTCGACGGCGCGACGTCCATTTCCGCGGATGCGTTCTACACGATGCTGGAGCCACTGTTGCCGCGGGCGGGCGCCCCGCCCTGGAATGCCTGGCCCTGGCCGCCGCGCGTTCATCTCGCGATTTTTGTGCACCGGATCGAAGGTCTCGAATCCGGCTTGTACGTGTTTGCTCGAGAATCATCGGCAGTCGGAGCTCTGAAAAACGCGATGGCTCGCGACTGGCGCTGGCAGAAGATCGGCCCTGCACACTTGCCGCTGTATTTCCTGTGGCTGCACGACACCCGCGACGCCGCGAAGCTCATCTGCTGCCATCAGGACATTGCCGCCGACTCCTGTTACGCGCTGGGTATGCTGGCGAGCTTCCACGATGTTCAGAACTCGCCCTGGTTGTATCGCAGGCTGTACTGGGAGTGCGGCATGATCGGGCAGACGCTCTACCTCGAGGCCGAGGCGGCGGGCATCCGCGCGACCGGGATCGGCTGCTTCTTCGACGACGAGATGCATCGCCTGCTCGGCCTCGAAGGTCACGAGTGGCAGAGCCTGTACCACTTCACTGCCGGCGGCGCCGTCGAGGATCGACGCCTGACGACGCTGCCGCCCTATCCGCGCGCTATTTGACTAGGACGACCGGGACCGGCGACAGATGAATGACCCGGGCAGACACCGAGCCAAGCAGCATGTTGGCGATGCTGCCCATGCCACGCGTACCCATCACCACCAGGTCGCAGCTATGTTCTCTCGCATAGCGGGCGATCGACTCGGACTCGTCTCCCACCGCAACGTGCGCGGCATATGCGGCCCCCGAATCGTCGAGCACAGCGCGTGCGCTGCGCAGCGCATTCTCGCCCTCCTCCTGCTGAAACCGCTTGATCTGTTCCTGCGATACGAACAAGCGCACATTGCCCGAGGTGATGCCTCGTTGCACGTTGACGAGGTCGTACTGAACCGGATCACGGAATTTGTCCCGTAGGGAAATCGCGTAGCGAACCGCACGCACTGCGCTGTCCGAGCCATCCACCGGTATCAATATGCGCATTTTGTCCTCCTGCCCGAGATGGACTCACCGCGCGACGGCGTAGCGCCGCAGTTTGTCTTCGTCCAGCTCGACGCCGAGCCCAGGTTTCTGCGGCAAAGTCATGCAGCCGTCGGAGGCATCGAGCCGAATAGGCTCCGCGAGATACCACTGAAAGATGTCGCTGCTGAACCCGGGCGGATCGTGAAACACCTCGACGAACGGGCAGTTCGGGATCGCCGCACACAGGTGCAGATGCGCCACGAATCCGAGCCCGCCGCCGCCATGGTGGGGAGCACAGAGCTTGTGATGCATCTCGGCCAGCGCGCAGGCCTTGCGGATCTGGGACATCGTTTCGCCAACCATCGCTTCCGGCTGGAGAACGTCGTAGCAGTTGCGCTCGATCAGCCAGCGGTACTCGTGCAAGCCGCAGTTGTTCTCCCCGCCCGCGATCAGAATGTCTACCGCTGCTGCGAGCCGCGTCAAGTTGTCGAGGTCGTAGCGGTCGAGCGGCTCCTCCAGCCAGTACACGCCGAGGCGTTCCAGCTCGCGCGCGGTGCGCAGCGCGCGCTCGTAGCTCCAGACCGGTCCGGGTTCCGGCTGCAGCGTCCCCGGCAGCTGCGCCTGGTTTGCATCCACCAGGATCGTGAAGTCGTCCCCAGCCGCGCGCCGCACGGTTTCGATCTGTCCGATGTCGGCCTCGATGGTCCAATCGTGGATCCGAAATTTCGCCGCTCGCCAGCCGTCCGCGCGCAGGCGGAGCACGTCCTCGGCGCGTTGCCCGGGCGTGCTCACCTCGATGCACGAGGCATAGGCCGGGACGCGGTCGCGGAAACCGCCCCACAGCTTGTAGACGGGCTGGCCGCACGCCTTGCCGATGATGTCCCACAGCGCGATCTCGACTCCCCAGCCCGCGCCGGCGCTACGGAAGATCCGCGCATGGCGCTCCAGGGCGAACGGATCCTGGCCAATGAGCCGCGGCTTGATCCAAGCCTCGACCACGGGCGACACCGTGTAGCCGGGCGAGCCGAGGCCGACGATGCCCTCGTCAGTAAACACCTTCACGATGCTCCCGCCATACCGGCGCCATTCGCTGCCCGGCGCCCAGGCGGGTTTCATCGGCCTGGGCAGTTCCGGTCCAGCAAGCTGCAGAACCTGGATGTCCGTGATCTTCATGCTTCTCTCACCCCAATCCCTCTGACGGAGGGAGAGGGGCTTTCGCGCTCTGATCGCGGAACAGCCGGGTTGCCATCACCTGGCAGCGCTTCACCATACGATGCTCATTCGGGCCGTAGTCGGCCGCCGCCTGATGGATGGTCGAAATGTCGTCCCACATGAGCACGTCGCCAACCTGCCAGCGATGCATGTAGCGGTACTTCGGCTGCAGCTGATGAGCGAACAGGAATTCGAGCGTCTCGTGGCTCTCCTGCTCGGACAGCTCGTTGATCCGCACCGCGTAGCCGGGATTGGCATACAGCACTTTGCGTCCGCTGAGCGGGTGTGTGAGGAAAATGGGTTGCGACACCGGCGGCTTGGCCCTGCGCTGCGCTTCGCTGAGCGGCGGCCTGTTGCTGCCTTTCTCCCGCCGCATCATTTCCCAGAACTTGTTGAAGTCGTGCAACACCGTCATGCCTTCCAGCCGGCGCTTCAGCCCTTCAGGCAGGCCGTCGTACGCGGCCCGCATATCGCTGAATTCGGTTCCGCCGAGAGGTACGCCATTCCGGTGCGGGATTTCGATCCCATACAGCACGTTCGCGAATGCGATCACGCTGCTGTACGACATATCCGTGTGCCAGCCCTGGCCGGCATCGGCCATTCCGATCGGCTTGCCGTGCTCGACGATGTTGGACAGGATCATCACCTGCGGCAGATCCGGTTCCTGGAAGACGTTGGCGACGTTGATCTCGAGCTCGCCGAAGCGCGCGCTGAATCCCGCCAGCTGCCGCGAGCTCAACTTCTGTCGAGGAAAGCGGATGACAGCGTGCCGGGCCAGTGCCTGCAGCACGGCGTCGAATTCCGCTTGAGAGAGCGGCACAGCGAGATCCAGGCCCTCGATGCTTGCGCCCAGGAGGTCGGTGTTCGGTATGACAACCAAGGTGAAGTCTCCTCTACTCCCGTCTATTTGACTTCGATCTCGTCGAGCTTCTGCTTGGGCTTCGGGTAGCGCATCTTGAGCCCATCCAGCGTCTCGAGCAGCACCGAGGAGATGAACAGATTCCGGTTCATCTTGGAATTCGACGGGACGATGTACCAGGGCGCCCAGTCGGTCGAAGTCGCCGCGAGCGCATCGGTGTACGCTTTCATGTAGTCAGACCACAGTTTGCGCTCGGTCAGGTCGTTGACGTTGAACTTCCACTGCTTCTTCGGGTCGTCGAGGCGCGCCTGCAGGCGCTGGCGCTGTTCGTCTTTGGAGATGTGGAGGTAGAACTTGAGGATCACCGTGTTGTTGTCCACGAGCAGGCGCTCGAAGGCGTTGATCGCATCGTAACGGAGCCGGCACTCGGCCTCGTCGATCAGCCTGTGCACGCGTACCACCAGCACGTCCTCGTAGTGGCTGCGGTTGAAAATCACGAGCTCGCCCTTGCCCGGCGCGTGCGGGTGCACGCGCCACAGGAAATCGTGGGCCAGCTCGTCCTCGGTGGGGGTCTTGAAGCGCACAGCGCGCACGCCCAATGGATCGATCTCGCGGAAGACGTGCCTGATGGTGCCGTCCTTGCCGGACGTGTCCATGCCCTGCAACACGACCAGGATTCCGCGCTTCGCTTCCGCGTACAGCAGCTCCTGCAGCTCGTCGATGCGGCCACCGAGCTCGGTGAGACGCTTTTCGTCTTCCTCCTTGCTGCCGGGCGAGGCGCTCTTGTCATCCGTGTCCCAGTCCTTCAGGTCGACCTTCGATCCGGGCTTCACGCGATATTTCGAGAAGTTCATTAGCCGTGCCTGTCGTTCCAGCTCCGCCCTAACATTCTACTCAGGTTCTCGAAAGCGCCTTACACCACACCGCCCCGGCGCTGCAGACCAACAGGTCCCTCTCCCGCTTGCGGGAGAGGGTAGGGTGAGGGCCAGCGCCACCCCGCCTCGTGAGAGGCGGGGAGAAACGCACTGGGTTGTCGCCGATTATCGATTTCAGTACCTTGCAGCCTATGGCCTCAAGCAATTTGTCGCGCTCATCGGTTGCCGTGCTCCTGACGCTCACCCCGGCGGCGTTGCTTGCGCTGTCGGACGGCGCGGTCGATCCTGCTGCGCTCTCCGGAGGCACGTTTACCGTCGCCGCGGAATCGGAATCGGCCTATCAGCAGCCCGCCCCCGTGCTCGACGCCGCCCAGCTTGAGGTGTTCATGGGGGGCAGGAAGGGCTTCGACCAGCGCTGGGTTGTGGCGCCCTCGATCCTGGGACTCTGGGGGCGCGGACCTACGTCCAATGGCGAAGCCTGCATCGACTGCCACGAGAACGGGGG
>DASPUW010000104.1:0-5988 GCA_035622675.1 Burkholderiales bacterium
CTACGGCATCGGGTTGAGCTGGGATTTGAGCCGGGAAGTGCGTATCTACTTCACGTACGATCAGACCAAATTCGACGGCGGTGCCCCCAACGGCAACAACCGTCCCGACGAGAAGGTCCTGATCACTCGCTTCCAATATGCGCTCTGACCGCTCGAACTATGCACAGCTTTGCACCAGAACGTAAGCTTGCCGCCGCAGTCCTGGCACTGACCTGCGGGCTGGGACTGCCGGCTTACGCCGATGTCACCCTGCTCAATGTCTCGTACGACCCGACACGTGAACTGTACCAGGACGTCAATACCAGCTTCGCAGCCTTCTGGGAGGTGAAGAACAAAGAGAAGGTGACCATCAAGCAATCGCACGGTGGCTCGGGCAAACAGGCGCGAGCGGTCATCGATGGACTCGAGGCCGACGTCGTGACGCTTGCGCTGGCCTACGACATCGACGAGATTGCCCAGCGTGCGAAGCTGCTGCCGGTCAACTGGCAAAGCCGCTTGCCGCACGGCAGCTCTCCTTACACCTCGACCATCGTGTTTCTCGTGCGCAAGGGCAACCCCAAGCAGATTCGAGACTGGGATGACGTCGTCAAGCCGGGAATTGCGGTCATCACGCCCAACCCGAAGACCTCCGGCGGCGCCCGCTGGAACTATCTCGCAGCATGGGGCTACGCCCTCAGGCGCTATGGCAACGATGAAGCCAAGGCGCGGGACTTCGTCGTTCGCCTGTACAAGAATGTCCCGGTGCTCGATTCCGGCGCTCGCGGCTCGACCACCACATTTGTGGAGCGCGGCATCGGAGACGTGCTGCTCGCCTGGGAGAACGAAGCGTTTCTCGCGGTGAAAGAGCTGGGCCCGGACAAAGTGCAGATTGTCGCTCCATCGGTAAGCGTCCTTGCCCAGCCGCCGGTAGCGTGGGTGGACAAGGTGGTGGAGAAGCGTGGCACCCGGAAAGTGGCCCAAGCGTATCTGGAGTATCTTTACACGCCGGAGGCGCAGCAGATCATCGCGCGCAATTTCTACCGTCCGATCGACGCCAAGATTGCGGCACAGTTCTCGAACCAGTTTCCCAAGCTCACCCTGTTCACCGTCGATGAAGTGTTTGGCGGTTGGCAGAAAGCGCAGAAGGTGCACTTCAACGATGGCGGCGTGTTCGATCAGATTTATCAGCCGGGACGGTAGCAAACCACCCCGGCGACTTCGGTTAACTCTCCCCTCCTCTCACGAGGAGGGGTCGGCCGTAGGCCGGGGGTGGTGTGGGAGTCTGCCGCTAACCACCCCGTCGCTTCGCGCCACCCCTCCTTAGAAAGGAGGGGAAAAAAGAATCCATGGATGCGAATCAGCTGCTAACGGCATGGAGTGAGGCGCGCGCCGACGGCCTCAATAACCGCGCCGTCGCTGCCAAGCTTGGCATCCCCGAAGCGGAGCTGATCGCGTCAGCCTGCGGGCGCTTCGTGACGCGGCTGCGGCCCGACACGCTGGCGTTGCTGCGCGAACTGCCAGCGCTGGGTGAGATCAAAGCAATCGTCCGCAGTCCGACCGCGGTCATCGAGCGCGCGGGCACAGTTCGCGGCAGCGAGACTACCGCTGTCGGCGTAGTCCTGGTTCAGGCAGACCATTTCGAGCTGATGTGCCAGGCGCCGCGCTGGAGCAAAGTATTTGCATTGCGCGAGGAGACCAGCCGAGGCGTCAAGCAGAGCATCCAGTTCTTTACCGCGGCGGGAACTTCGGCGGCCAAGTTTTTCCTGCGCCCGAGCAGCAACTTGGGCGCCTTCGCAAATTTGGTGAGCGCCTTTGCCGATCCGAATCAATCACAACGGGAAACTGTCGAGCGGACGGCCATGGAATCTGAAGTAATGCTGCAGCAGCCGCGTGACGCAGCTTCTGATGCCCTGACCGCTTTTCTCGACGCTGCTGCGCGGTCGAGACAGCCCTTGACCTTCGTGGCCCGTAACGACGCCGCATCCCTGTCCACTAGCAAAGCAGTCGATCGCGTGAAGCGCTCAGATCGCGGCGGATGGGTGAATGTGCTGCACGACGAGATGGACATCCACCTGCACAATGAGCGCATCCGCTACGTGAGATGCGTGGCGGACGGGGACGGCGGGTGGCTGCACTGGTACTCCGACGAGCAAGCCATCGCGCTGTCGGTGCGATGCGGCCAGGGTTGGAAGGAACTGGCGCAGGCCGCGTGCGCGGCCGCTGCTTGAGCAGGCAGCTCCGGCCTTAAGCTAGCGCGCGGTGCACGAACTGCCCGGCATCGAACTCCTCGGCGACACGGTTGTCATGCTCGAGGAGCGCTTCGCCGTCGACGTCGGCAAACTCGATCGCGCCCATGTCGGCGAACGCCTTCTGCACGCCCTTGCCCCACAGTCCGATGTCCTTGACCGTGGGAACGATGCGGCTGAACAGCCGCCGGCGGAACAAGCGCATCGTTTCGGAAGACATCGTGGCCTCGACCGCCTGCCCCACCGGCAGGCCCAGGTGCTCCCACAGCTCCTTCTGATTGAAGCGGTCGCGCATGTGGTAGCAGGCTTCCACGACGAACTCCTCGCGCTCGTTGCGCCCGCCTTCAGTGAGCTCGGGATAAAAATCGCGCAGCGCCAGCCGCCCGAAAGCCACGTGGCGCGCTTCGTCCTGCATCACATACGCGTTCACGGAGGCGGCCAGCCGATTCTTCGCGTAGTCGCGGATGCGCTGGAACGCCGCCAGCGCCAGACCTTCGATCAGGATCTGCATGCCCAGATAGGTCATGTCCCAGCGCCGGTCGGTCAGCGTCGTCTCGAGCAGCGACTTGAGGCCCGGGGTGATCGGGTAGGCGATGCCGAGCTTCTCGTTGAGCAGGCGCGCGTACGCCTCCACGTGCCGCGCCTCGTCCATCACCTGGGTTGCTGCGTAGAACTTGGCGTCGAGGTCAGGCACCGTCTGCACGATGCGGGCTGCCGCCATCAGCGCGCCCTGCTCGCCGTGCATGAACTGCGACAGCGACTGCGCCTGCTGGTGCTGTCGCACGCGGACGCGCTCCTGGTTGTCCATCTTCTCCCACAGCGGAGAGCCGAAGATCGGGATGAGACGGTCGTCGATCTCCTGCGGATTCTCCGGATCGAGGTCGAGCGACCAGTCGATGCGCGTCGCCGCGTCCCACTGCTGCTTCTTGCCCTTGTCGTAGAGAGCGAGCAGCTTCTCGCGCTCGTCTTCGTACTCCCAGGTGAAGGAAGTCTGCGTCTCGCCGTTGAGCTTCCAGCCGGTCTGCTCGACGGGCAGCTGATACCGATACATCGTCGCCATGGGGTTCTCCTTGGCGCGAAGGAATAGGGGACTGCATACCACAGCGCGCCGCGGAACCCCTCACCACAGCCCCCGGATCACGTCCGGGGCAGGGTCTCTCTCACAAGGGGAGAGGGAGCATCTACCAGATCACGTTGCCATAGGAGGCCAGCCAGCCGGCGGGATCGGCGGGCGGCGAACGAGGCGACGACGCACCTTCGCTTGGACCGGTTGAGCTGCGCTTGTCGCCCAGGAACACCTGCATCCGACTGGGCCGGACCAGCAGCGTTTCCCCCTGCCGCAGGTTCAGGCTGCGCACACGCTCGGCTGTGATCTCGGCCTCGATGATCTGCGCGCTGTCGTCGCGCTCCAGTTCCAGCCGAGCGGTCGGCCCGATCAGCAGAATCCGTTGCAGCACTGCGGGGATGCCTTCCTGGCCTGGCGAGAAGCGCTCGATCTCGATCTCATGGGGGCGGGCATACACCGTGGCCGGGCGGTCTTTCGCGTCCGAGTGCTCCGGTGCTGCCACGGTCACCGGCCCGAGATGGAGATGACCCGCGTCGGCGCGTCCGTGGAACACGTTGACGGTGCCGAGAAAACCGTACACGAATGGACTCGCCGGGCGCTCATACACCTCTTCGGGCGTTCCCACCTGCTCGACGCGCCCCTTGTTCATCAGCACCACGCGGTCCGCCACTTCCAGCGCTTCTTCCTGATCGTGCGTGACGAAGATGCTGGTGATGTGCAGATCGTCGTGCAGCCGCCGCAGCCAGCGCCTCAGCTCCTTGCGGACCTTGGCGTCGAGCGCGCCGAACGGTTCGTCGAGCAGCAGTACCTTCGGTTCCACCGCCAGAGCGCGCGCCAGCGCAATACGCTGCCGCTGCCCACCGGACAGCTGGTGCGGATAGCGATCGGCCAACCAATCGAGCTGCACGAGCTGCAGCAGCTCATGCACCTTGCGGCGGATCTGCGCAGCGTCGGGGCGCAGCGCGCGCGGCTTCACTTCGAGGCCGAACGCCACGTTGTCGAACACCGTCATGTGCCGGAACAGCGCGTAGTGCTGAAACACGAAGCCGACTTCGCGCTGACGCGCGTCCCGCCACGCGGCGTCCTCGCCGTGGAACAGGACGCTGCCGGAATCCGGTATCTCGAGACCAGCGATCACGCGGAGCAGCGTGGTCTTCCCGCAGCCGGAAGGCCCAAGCAGCGCGACCAGCTCACCGGAAGCGAACTCCAGGCTGACGCCGTCGAGCGCAGTGAATGCGCCGAACCGCTTCTCGATCTCGCGGACTTCGATGCTCATATCAAGCCTCCATGTTCCTGACCCAGTTCGAGGCACCCGCCCTATTCTCCCCCGCGCCCTGCCTGCCCAGGGGAGGAAGCTCTCCGGCCGGAACGACCTCGTTTTCAAGAGCAGCCTGCACGTTGCCCTGCTCCTGCCTCGCCTTCCATTCGACCACGCTCTTCACGGCGAGCGTGGCCAGTGCGAGACACGTGAGCAGCGAGGCCACAGCGAAAGCAGCGGCGAAGTGATACTCGTTGTATAGAATCTCGACGTACAGCGGCATGGTGTTGGTCAGGCCCCGGATATGCCCGGAGACCACCGACACCGCGCCGAACTCGCCCATCGCCCGTGCGTTGCACAGGATCACGCCGTAGAGCAGGCCCCATTTCACGTTCGGTAAGGTCACGCGCCATAGAATCTGCCATCCCGATGCACCCAGCACGCGCGCGGCCTCCTCTTCTTCGCTGCCCTGCGCCTGCATGAGGGGAATCAGCTCGCGCGCTACGAAGGGAAAAGTCACGAACACCGTCGCCAGCACGATACCCGGCACGGCGAAGATGATCTTGATATCGTGCGCCTGCAGCCACGGGCCGAACCATCCCTGCAGGCCGAACAGCAGCACATAGATGAGACCCGACACGACCGGTGAAACGGCAAACGGCAAGTCGATGAGGGTGATCAGCACGCTCTTGCCCTTGAACTCGAACTTGGCGATGGCCCACGACGCCGCCACACCGAAGATCAGATTGGCAGGCACTGCGATCAGGGCGACAAGGAGGGTAAGGCGGATGGCGGCCAGCGCGTCGGGCTCGGTCAGGGCCGCGAAGTAAGCCTCGACGCCCTTGCGCAAAGCCTCCGAAAAAACCGCCGCGAGCGGCACGACCAGAAACACGGCGAGAAACGCCAGCGCCACGCCGATCAACACCCAGCGGACGAGCAGAGGCTCGGCAGTCGCACGGCGTCGCGCAGCGACGGGAGCGGGAAGGGCGAGCGCGCCAGTCACGGACTAGATCCTCGCCGTGCGGTGCGCCGTCCACCACTGGAGCAGATTGATGAGCAGCAGCAGTGCGAACGAGATCAGGAGCATCACCACGGCGATGGCCGTGGCGCCGGCATAGTCGTACTGCTCGAGCTTGGTGATGATCAGGAGCGGGGTGATCTCGGACACCATGGGCACATTGCCCGCGATGAAGATGACCGACCCGTACTCGCCGACGGCTCTTGCTGTCGCCAAGGTGAATCCGGTCAGCAGCGCCGGCCCGATGGCGGGAAGGATGACGCGCCGAAAAGTCTGCCAGCGGTCGGCGCCGAGGGTGGCTGCCGCTTCCTCCAGCTCCGGCTCGAGATCTTCGAGCACGGGCTGCACGGTGCGCACGACGAATGGCAGCCCAATGAAGGTCAGCGCGACGATGACCCCAAGCGGCGTGAACGCGACCTTT
>DASPUW010000105.1:0-9042 GCA_035622675.1 Burkholderiales bacterium
GGAACTGATCTTTTGACAGGCGGTTCGACTTGTTCTTGATCTCCAGCAGACCCTTGCCGGTCTTGGAGAATACCGTCGTCTTGTTCATTGCTCGCCGAAGCTGGGCGGATGCGCTTACGCGTTGTGGTATAGGTCGGGAAACCGGGGTCACGCCGCACCAGGAAGGGAGGGCGGGTGGACCGGTTTCGATCTGTCCGCCAAGCATTTAGCGCGCCAGGTCGGTGCGCTCGACGGTTCGAGGAGGGGAGCGCCTGCAGGGGGCGAAAAGGGTGCAGGCCCAGCGCTGATAATCGGCTGTGGATAAGACTCGGCGTGGGGCGCGTCAGCCCAACGCCTTGACGATGTCCTCTACGACTTTCTTCGCATCTCCGAACACCATCATCGTCTTATCCATGTAGAACAATTCGTTATCCAGGCCGGCGTAGCCAGCCGCCATGGACCGCTTGTTCACGATCACGGTGCGCGCTTTGTACGCCTCGAGGATCGGCATACCGTAAATCGGGCTGCCCTGAGTTTTGGCGGCCGGGTTCACAACGTCGTTGGCGCCGAGGATGAGGGCCACGTCGGTAGTACCGAACTCGCTGTTGATATCCTCCATCTCGAACACTTGGTCGTATGGCACCTCGGCCTCCGCCAGAAGGACGTTCATGTGTCCTGGCATCCGGCCCGCGACGGGATGGATCGCGTAGCGCACCTGCACCCCTTTTTCGATCAGCTTCTGCGCCATCTCCTTGACAGCATGTTGGGCACGTGCCACCGCCAGGCCGTAGCCGGGCACGATGACGACAGACTCGGCATTGGCCATCAAGAACGCGGCATCTTCCGCGCTGCCACTTCGTACCGCTTTCTGTTGGGCGTCGGCAGCGGCCGTCCCTTCGGCGGCCCCGAATCCGCCCAGGATCACATTGAAGAACGAGCGGTTCATGGCCTTGCACATGATGTAGGACAGGATCGCGCCCGATGAGCCGACCAGCGATCCCGAGATGATCAGCATGGTGTTGTTGAGCGAAAAGCCGATGCCCGCCGCGGCCCATCCGGAATAGCTGTTGAGCATGGATATCACCACCGGCATGTCGGCCCCGCCGATCGGGATGATGATCAGCACACCCAGCACAAACGCCAGGGCAGCCATGACGATGAAAGGCATCCACTGTCCCTCTGTGCCGGACAGGAAGAAGGTGATCCCGAAAGCGATCATCAACACGGCCAGGCCCAGGTTGAGCCAGTGTTGGCCTTTGAACACAACCGGCGCACTGGAAATCTTGCCCGACAGCTTGCCGAAAGCGATAACGGAGCCGGAGAAAGTGATGGCTCCCACGAATGTCCCGATGAACAGCTCGATCTTGTTGCCTTTTGGCAGTGGATCACCGATACCGAACGCGGCAGGATCGTGGACAGCGGTGATGGCGATGAGGACCGCCGCCAGCCCCACCAGAGAATGCATCGCAGCCACCAGCTCCGGCATCTGCGTCATCTGCACGCGCCGAGCCACGATCGCCCCGACCGTACCGCCAAGCGCAATGCCGAGCAGAATCAGCTTGTAGTTGCTCGTGATGAGCAGCGTTGTCACTACGGCAAGCAGCATGCCGATCATCCCGAACAGATTGCCGCGGCGGGCGGTTTCGGGATGCGACAACCCCTTCAGCGCCAGGATGAACAACACCGAGGCGACGAGATAAGCGAGGGCGACTTGGTTCGAGGACATCACAGTTCCTTGATCGAGCGCAGGCCTGCGGTGAACGAGGCACCAGCCTCAGGTGTAGGCTGCCGCTATTGGTGCGATTGCGGCTTTTGCTCCTTGGCAGCCTTCTTCTTGAACATCTCGAGCATGCGCTGGGTCACCAGGAACCCCCCGAACACATTGACGGCAGCCAGGGTCACCGCAACAAAACCGATCAGCGAGCCGAAGTCGAGCTTGTCGGGCCCGGCTGCCAGCATGGCTCCGACGATGATGATGCCCGAGATCGCATTCGTCACCGACATGAGTGGGGTGTGCAGCGCCGGGGTCACGGTCCACACGACGTGGTATCCCACGAACACGGCCAGAACGAAGACGGTCAGGTTGATCAGAGTCGGGTCGATGTGTCCACTCATCTTGCTCTCCTTGCTACGCTGCGCACTCGCGCCGTGCCACGGCTCGCTTGACGACCGCGGCGGACCACCCGCGTTCCGCAACCGAGTCGTGCATGCCTCGCGCGTCACGCGTCACGATTTGTTCACCACCTCGCCGCCGATGCACAGCAGCGCACCGGCTATGATTTCGTCATTGCGGTCGAGATTGAGCTGCCCGCTCTTGGCGTCGAGCAGCAGATTGAGGAAGCTCAGCACATTGCGTGCGTACAGAGCGCTTGCATCTGCCGCCACCAGCGCCGGCAGATTGGCAAGCCCGATCAGCTTGACGCCATGCTTGACCACGATCTTGTCGCGCTCGGTCAGTTGGCAGTTGCCCCCTTGCTCGATCGCCATGTCCACGATCACCGCGCCGGGCTTCATCGCCTTGACGGTCTCCTCCTTCAACAGCACGGGGGCCGGCCGGCCGGGGATCAAAGCGGTGGTGACGATGATGTCAGCAGCCTTGGCGCGCTCGTGTACCAACTGCGCCTGACGCTGCATCCATTCTGCCGGCATCGGGCGTGCGTACCCGCCGACGCCGCGGGCGATTTCCCGCTCCTCGTCGGTGAGCAGCGGCACGTCGAGAAACTTCGCGCCCAGGCTTTCGATCTGCTCTTTGACCGCCGGCCGCACGTCGGACGCTTCGACCACGGCACCCAGACGTTTGGCCGTGGCGATAGCCTGCAATCCGGCGACCCCCGCGCCGAGCACCAGCACGCGCGCGGCCTTCACCGTTCCGGCAGCGGTCATGAGCATTGGCATGAAGCGCTGGTACTCGCTCGCCGCAAGGATCACCGCTTTATATCCGCCAATGTTTGCCTGCGAAGACAGCACATCCATCGGCTGAGCTCGCGTGATACGCGGCAGCGACTCGAGGGCAAAGCAGGTGAGCCCGGCCAGCGCGTAGCTGTTGACCAGTGCGGGATCGTAGGGATTGAGCAGCCCGACGAGCAATGTCCCACTGCGCATGAGGCCCAGTTCGGAGGACTCGGGTGCACGGACCTTGAGCACGATCTCGGATTGGGCATACAGCTCGGCCGCACCGCTCACGATCGCGCCGCCCGCTGCACTGAATTCGGAATCGGGGACGGCCGCCTTGTCACCCGCCCCGGCCTGAACCAGCAGCTGGTGGCGCCCGCCCGAAGCGAGCTTTTTGACGGTCTCAGGCGTAGCCGCGACCCGAGTCTCGCCGGCGCGTATCTCGGCCGGAATGCCGATGTGCACGGTGATGATCTCCCTGGTACGCCGCTCCGGACGCCGCCGCGAGGTCTGCTTCGCGTCGCAACCGATGTCCGATTCCAGCGTAGCCGCGGATTATATGGAAGTCGCCGCTCCGCGCCAACGTCCGCGGGGCGGGACCACGACGGTTATAATCGATCGAACGAGGCAGCCGCGCTTCAATGCCCTCCATCCACGTACTCGATGAATTGCTGATCAGCCAGATCGCGGCGGGAGAAGTGGTCGACCGCCCGGCCGCTGCGCTGAAAGAATTGCTCGAGAACAGCCTTGACGCGCACGCGGACGCGGTAGAGGTCGAGTTGCTCGCGGGCGGCGTGAAGCTGCTGAAGGTCAGCGACGACGGCGATGGCATCGCACAGGATGAGCTGCCACTCGCCCTCCGGCGCCACGCCACCAGCAAGATCGCGACCCTCGAAGACCTGGAGCAGGTCGCGAGCCTCGGGTTTCGCGGCGAGGCGCTCGCCAGCATCGCGGCCGTGTCCCAATTGACGCTCACCAGCCGCACAACATCCGCCAGGCACGCCTGGCGTATCCAGTCGAACGGTGGAACCGCGGCAGCCATCGAGCCAGCTGCGTCGGCGGCCGGCACTGTGATCGAAGCGCGCGAGCTGTACTACAACACTCCCGCGAGGCGCAAGTTCCTGCGCACTCCAGGGACCGAATTCGGGCACTGCGAAGAGGTATTCAAACGCATCGCCCTCTCGCGGCCCCAGCTCGCGATGACGTTGATCCACAATGGACGGTGCCAGTGGCGTCTCGCGCCCCATGCGTTCGCCCAGCGCGCACGCGAGCTGCTGGGAGCGGAATTCGAGTCGGCCACGCTGGCGTTGGACGAGCAATCCGCAGGTGTGCGCCTGCATGGCCTGATCGCCTCGCCAACTTTCAATCGCAGCGCACGCGACTATCAGTATTTCTTCGTGAACGGGCGCTTCGTGCGCGACCGCTTGATCGCGCATGCGGTGCGCGAGGCATTCCACGATGTGCTGCACCAGGAGCGTTACCCTGCCTTCGTTCTGTTTCTCGAGATCGATCCGGCCAAGGTCGACGTGAATGTCCATCCGACCAAGAGCGAAGTCCGCTTTCGCGACCCAGGCGCAGTGCACCAGTTCTTGTTTCACGCGCTCACCAAAGCTCTGGCTGCAACGAAGGCCGGGGCGGCGCGGGTTCCGCCCACGTCGAGCCGAATTGAAGGGGAGAATGCGCTCCTGATTTCTGCTGCGCAGGACCGTGGCGGCGCCACGCACTCGTCGCCTCGGCAGGGCAGCATGGGACGGGGGGTAATGCAGCCAGCCGCGCTGTACGACGTTCTGTTCCGTCGCGCGGGTGAAATGGTCGATTCGGCTGAACCCGCGCAAGGCGTCGTGCCGCCGCTCGGATTTGCTTTGGCGCAGCTGGCCGGCGTGTACGTCTTGTCCCAAAACGACACGGGCTTAATCGTGGTGGACATGCACGCGGCGCACGAGCGGATCGTCTACGAGAGGCTGAAGACGGCGCTCGAAGCGGACCGCATTGCCACCCAAACCCTGCTCATCCCCGCCACCCTGCACGCGAGCCGACTCGAAGTGGCGCTGGTCGAGGAGAATGCACAGGTGCTGCGGCAGCTCGGGTTGGAGCTCGCTGCCTCAGGGCCCGAAGCGCTGATCGTCCGCTCCGTGCCCGCGGCGCTGTGCGACGCCGATCCCATTGAGCTCGCGCGCGCCGTGCTGCGCGAGATCCATGAGCACGGCGCCGCGGGTGCTCTGCAAGAGCGGCGCGATCAAATGCTGGCGACGATGGCCTGCCATGCCGCGGTTCGCGCGAACCGCAGCCTCAGCGTCCCTGAGATGAACGCTTTGCTGCGCGAGATGGAGGAGACGGAGCGTTCTGGCCAGTGCAATCATGGCCGGCCCACCTGGACGCAGATCTCCATGGCCGAGCTGGATCGCTTGTTCCAGCGCGGTCAGTGACGCGAAGAAGCGGCACCGAAAGCAGGCTGGTAAACGCGGCGTCCCGGCTTCGTCAGCACGCAACGACAAAGTCACGTGCCACCTAACACCGACGTTTTCGCACACCCCGTGATTCTGCTCATGGGCCCTACAGCGGCCGGCAAGACCGATCTTGCGGTGCGGTTGGCTGTGCGCTTCGGGCTGGAGGTGGTGAGCGTCGATTCGGCGCAGGTCTATCGCCACATGGACATCGGCACGGCCAAACCAGGCGGAAAAGCGTTGGCTGCCGCCCCGCACCATCTGATCGATATTCTCGACCCCACCCAGCGTTATTCGGCCGCCCAGTTTTGCGAGGACGCCAGGCGATTGCTCGCCGAGATCGACGCGCGCGGCCGCAGTGCATTGCTTGTGGGCGGTACGATGCTGTACTTCAAGGCGCTGCGGGATGGCCTCAGCGAGTTGCCTGCGGCCGACTCGCACACGCGCGCGGTCATCGACGCCATGGCTGGGGCTTCCGGCTGGCCCGCGCTGCATGCCGAGCTCACCCGCGTCGATCCGATCACTGCAGCGCGGCTCAAACCCACGGACGCGCAGCGCATCCAGCGCGCCCTCGAGGTCTACTACCTCACCGGCCAGCCGTTGTCGGCGCTGATCGCGCAGCATCGGCCGAGTGTGCCGAAGCGCCGCACCATTCCGATCGCGCTGGAGCCGAGCGATCGCGCTGTTCTCCATCAACGCATCGAGCAGCGCTTCGAAGTGATGCTCGAATTGGGCTTGATAGGCGAGGTGCGCAGGCTGCGCGAGCGCTTCGACCTCAACCCGTCACTCCCGTCTATGCGCGCAGTGGGCTACCGCCAGGTCTGGCAGCATCTCGACGGCAAGTTCGGCTTGGGAACCCTGCGTGCCACGGCTGTGGCCGCGACGCGCCAGCTCGCCAAGCGTCAACTCACCTGGCTGCGCTCGTGGAACGACGCGCAGCGCTTCGACTGCCTGGCGGCTAATCTGCGTGGCCAGGTCGAGACCTACGTTGGCAGGCAGCTAGACCGGACGCCTGGGGTGCAATAGCTCCCGGACAAACGGTCCTAGTTCAGTCCGCCCACCGCGTCCGCGCCGGCCTTCGCGATCTGTCCATCCTCGGTCGATTTGACGCCGCTCACCCCGATCGCGCCGATTTGTTGCCCGCCGCTCATGAGCGGCAGCCCGCCTTCCAGCGGCAGCGCGCCATGCAGAGCAATCAGGGCATTGCGGCCCCCGGCGATCGCCTCCTCGAACACCTTGGTCGGCCGCTTGAACGACATCGCGGTTTGAGCTTTCTTGATGGCCACGTCGACGCTGCCGGTTTGCGTGCCGTCCATGCGCTGCAGATAGATCAGGTGGCCGCCGTCGTCCACGATGGCGATCACCACATTCCATTTATTCTTCGCTGCCTCCGCCTCGGCTGCGGCAGCGATCTTCTTCGCGGCTTCCAGGGTGAGCGCCTTTTTGTCGGCCAGCTGTGCCGCCGCCGTGAGCGGCGCAGCGAGGAACAGGAACAACATCAGCGTGGATGCGAGCGTGAGTAGTCTTGGCATGGCTCCTCCTCAAGTTGAGATTGTGTTCTTCCCCTCCGGGCACCGCTGAATCGCGGTGCTCTGCGATCGATCTCAAGCTGTAGCGCAACCCGAGACGCCCCCGGCGGGCCCTTAAGATACCTTCCGGTGGCGATACGCGCAAACGCGCTCTCACGACGAGCGAGTACCGGTGATGCGAGCCTGCGCAGCGCCGCGCGCAAAGGTCAGGGACACTTCCTCGCTCAGCGTGAGGTCTGCGCCAGCCCGCACGATTGCGCCGTCGGAATGGGCAACGATCGCGTAACCGCGTTCGAGCACCCGCTGCGGGCTGAGCGCGCTCAAATGCGCAGCCAGGCGCGCGAGCAGCTGGCCACGCCGCTCCTGGGCTTGCTGCATCGCCCCGAGCAGTTGCCAGCTGTGATGCGCACACCGCGCTTGCAGCCCGGCCACATCTGGAGCAACCGCACCCAGCCGGTGCCAGGCCGCCGAGAGGTGCAGCTCCGCTTGTCGCAATGCATGGAAGCCGGAGCGTCCCAGGCGGGCGTGCAGGTGGGTGAGATGCTGGTGCTGGCTGCGGATGCGCTCGCCCGGATGGGTCAGCCGCCGGGCCAGATAGTCCACCTGCTGCATGCGGCGCTCGAGCCGTCGCACCAGAGCGCGTGACAAACGCGCTCGCCACGCGTCGACACGCGCTGCCAGATCGGCCCGGTTGGGGCTCACCATCTCTGCGGCGGCAGTCGGCGTCGGCGCACGCGCGTCGGCGACGAAATCCGCGATCGTGATGTCGGTCTCGTGGCCGACACCGCAAACCAACGGGACCGAACATGCCGAGATGGCGCGCGCCACGCGCTCCTCGTTGAATGCCCACAGATCTTCGATGCTGCCGCCGCCTCGGCACAGAATCAGCACATCGCACTCGCGCCGGGCGCTCGCAACCTCGATAGCTGCAGCAAGCTTCTCTGCCGCGCCCTCCCCTTGTACAGGCGCGGGATAGACGACGATCGGAACCGCTGGCATGCGGCGACGGAGCGTCGTCAGCACATCGTGCAGCGCGGCAGCGGCCGGCGACGTTACCACACCGATGCGGCGGGCGAAGGACGGCAGCGGGGCCTTGCGTTCGGCAGCGAACAAACCCTCCGCCTCGAGCTTCGCTTTGAGGCGAGCAAAGGCTTCGTACAACGCGCCCAGCCCCGCGCGACGCATGAACTCGACCGTGAGTTGAAACTCGCCCCGGGCCTCGTACAACGTGGGACGGGCGCGCACCTCCACCTGCATGCCATTGGTGGGACTCCAGTCCAGGTAGCGCATGCGGTGGCGGAACATCACGCAACGCGCCTGCGCGCGAGCGTCCTTCAGAGAGAAGTACAAATGACCAGACGCGGCGCGCGTGAGGTTCGAGATCTCCCCCGCGACCCACAACAGAGGGATGTTCTGCTCGATGAGCTGGCGCGCCAGCACATTCAGGTCGCTCACGCTGATTGGGGCGTTCGACTCCTGGACCGCCGCCGACACATCGATGCTGAACTGATTCATGGAAATCCGACGCTCGATGGTTTGGTCGTTACTCAACGACAAGATTGCAGCAGCCACATCGAGCTCCGCCAGTAGCACCCCGAAAACCCGCTTGGATGCTCGCTTCGCAGCCCGCATGCTCTTCCATCCACAACTGGCGGGGCTTTCCGAAGGGCGCAGCCGCAAAGCCCCGCCGCTATTGGGCTCTCTTATATATTATGCTGATTCCATTATATTTTTATATTTGTGCATTTTTTGAGCGAGAGACCAAAACATATTGCAGGAATGCGACTTAAGGCGCTTTTTTGCAAGGTATGCACATCGTTATCCACAAAGACTGTGGAAAAGTTGCAAGCGCGTGGCAGTCAATCCGCGGCGCGTGGTACCCGCTGAGTTGCCGAATCGCGATGCGCGGTTTAAAGTCGCGCTTCTCTCGAACCTGCCCGGAGAACACTCGAGTGTTGCACATCATAGACGCAGCGGGCTGGCCCATCTGGTTGTTGATCGTCGCCTCCATCGTTGCGTTGGGTATCATCGTCGAGCGCGCTTGGTCGCTGCAGCGCGCCCGTATCGTCCCGCGCGACCTGCTGCCGCAAGTGGCGCAGGAGGTGAGACAGAAAGGGGTGACGCAGGACCTGCTGAACCGTCTCTCGCAGGGAACCTTGCTGGCCCGCATCTTTGCGGTAGGGCTGAAGAACGTTCGC
>DASPUW010000106.1:0-4170 GCA_035622675.1 Burkholderiales bacterium
TGGTTTCGCGCGCGATGATGTGCGACCCGATCGCCGCCTGCACCGCTACGTCGAACATCTGGCGCGGAATCAGCTCGCGCATCTTCTCGACCAGCTCGCGTCCGCGTCCCTGCGCGCTCGAGCGGTGCACGATGAGCGACAGGGCGTCAACGCGCTCGCCGTTGATCAGAATATCGAGCTTGACCAGATCGGCCGGGCGGAATTCCTTGAAATCGTAGTCGAGCGATGCGTAACCGCGGCTCACGGACTTGAGCTTGTCGAAGAAGTCCATGACCACTTCATTGAGCGGCAGCTCCCAGGTGAGCAACACCTGGCGCCCCGTGTACTGCATGCTCTTCTGCACGCCGCGCTTGGCCGTGCAGAGCGTCATCACCGGACCGACGTAGTCGCCGGGGGTGAGGATGGTCGCGGAGATGATCGGCTCGCGGATCGTCTCGATCTTGCCGGCATCGGGCAGGCGCGACGGGTTCTCGACCTCGAGCAGCTCGCCGCTGCGCAGCTCGACCTGATAGACCACGGTAGGTGCCGTGGTGATCAGGTGCATCCCGTACTCGCGCTCCAGCCGCTCCTGCACGATGTCCATGTGCAAAAGGCCTAGAAACCCGCAGCGGAAGCCGAAGCCCAGCGCCTGCGACGTCTCGGGCTCGAAGCGCAGCGAAGCGTCGTTCAGCTGGAGCTTCTCCAGCGCGTCGCGCAGCTGGTCGTATTCGTTGGCGTCCACCGGATAGAGGCCGGCGAACACCTGCGGCTTGATCTGTTTGAAGCCTGGCAGAGCTTCCGCCGCCGGGCGCGCGTAGAGTGTGATCGTGTCGCCCACACGCGCGTCCTTCAACTCCTTGACCCCTGCCACGACAAAGCCCACTTCACCGGCGCTCAACTGCTCCTTCTGCACCGACTTCGGAGTGAACACGCCGACCTGCTCGCACAGGTGGGAAGCGCGGCTGGACATGAACAGGATCTTGTCTTTGCGGCTGAGTTGACCGTCGACCACTCGCACCAGCATCACGACCCCGACGTAATTGTCGAACCAGGAGTCGATGATCAAGGCCTTGAGCGGCGCCGCCAGATCGCCCCTCGGGGGTGGGATGCGCGCGATCACCGCCTCGATAATGTCGGCGACGCCTTCGCCGGTCTTGGCGCTGGCGCGGATCGCGTCCTTGGCGTGAATCCCCACGATGTCCTCGATCTCGGTGATGACGCGCTCGGGATCGGCAGACGGCAGGTCGATCTTGTTCAGCACCGGTACGACTTCGACGCCTTGCTCGATGGCGGTATAGCAGTTGGCGACCGTCTGCGCCTCGACGCCCTGCGAAGCGTCCACCACCAGCAGCGCGCCTTCGCACGCGGCCAGCGACCGCGACACTTCGTACGAGAAGTCGACGTGCCCCGGCGTGTCGATCAAGTTGAGCTGGTAGAGCTTGCCGTCGCGCGCACGGTAGCTGAGCGCTGCGGTTTGCGCCTTGATGGTGATACCGCGTTCGCGTTCGAGCGCCATGGAGTCGAGCACCTGCGCTTCCATTTCCCGATCTGGCAACCCGCCGCAGAGTTGGATGAAGCGGTCGGCCAGTGTGGACTTGCCGTGGTCGATGTGCGCGATGATGGAAAAGTTGCGGATATGCTCCATTGCCGGCCGGGAAAAAAAACGGGCACTCTCACAACCTATCTCATCATTCGATAGGTTCTAGTGCCCCTCCCCGCTCTTGGAAGACGCGGAATTCTATCGGAAATCCGACCGTTGCGCCGCTCTTTTGCGCGGCCTTCTGCGGCCCCGCCCGGGCAACTTCAACTCGGTTAGGGAAGCTCTGATCAAGTCTAGTTGCTGGCGAGCTTGAGCGGGACGTAGACCGACGAGTCCCCGCGCTTGATCAGCAGCGCCACCGTGCGCGAACGGTCCACCGCCCCGAGCAACCGATTGAGGTCGTCCACGGACTTGACGTCCTGGTTGTTGACGGCCTGAATCACGTCGCCGCGACGAATCCCTGCCTTGGCGGCCTGACCTTCCGTGTTCTCGACCAGCACACCGTTCGCGATGCCGAGCTCGCCCTTCTGCTCCGTGGTCAGATCCACGACCGAGAGCCCGAGCTTGGCCAAAGTTTCACCGGACGTTTTCTTGGGCGGCGACGCCCGCTTGGCCACGCGCTCGTCCGGCATTTCTGCGACGACCAGCTGCAAATCCTTCTTTTCCCCTTTGCGCCAGACCTGCAGCGTTACCTTGCTGCCCGGCTTGGTGGCTGCAACGATGCGGGGGAGCTCATTCGACGTCGCCACTTCTTTGTTGTCGAAGCGCAGGATGACGTCGCTCTGCTGGACGCCTGCCTTGTCCGCGGGAGTACCCTTTTCGACGGAGGTGACCAGCGCTCCCACCGGCTTGGTCAGGCCGAACGACTCGGCCAGCTCCTTGGTGACCTCCTGGATCATGACACCGATTCGGCCGCGACTGACTCGGCCTGTAGCCTGCAGCTGCTTGGCCACGTCCATGGCCACATCGATCGGTATGGCGAACGCGAGCCCCATGAAGCCGCCGGTGCGGCTGAAGATCATCGAGTTGATGCCGACCACCTCGCCAGACATATTGAACAGCGGCCCGCCCGAGTTGCCCGGGTTGATGGCCGCGTCGGTCTGGATGAAGGGCACGAAGTTCGTCTCCTGCGGCATCCAACGTCCCTTCGCGCTCACGATGCCCGCAGTCACGCTGTTGTCGAAGCCGAACGGCGAGCCGATTGCCACGACCCATTCGCCCACACGCAGCTTGTTCGGGTCTCCGACGGAGACTGCGGGCAACCCGGTGGCGTCGATCTTGATGAGGGCGACATCGGTCCGGCGGTCGCTCCCGATCACCTTGGCCTTGAACTCGCGCTTGTCCGTCAGGCGCACGGTGATGTCGTCGCCGGCCTCCACGACGTGCGCGTTGGTCAAGATGAAGCCGTCCTGGCTGATGATGAACCCGGACCCGAGTGAGCGGGTCTCGTAGTCGCGCGGAGGTTGGGGTGGGCCGAAGCGGCGGAAAAAGTCCCCGAAGGGATCGTCTTCTCCCCCCGGCGAACTACCCTGCATGCGTGTGGTCTGGGTGGTGCTGACATTGACCACTGCCAGGCCCTGCTTTTCGGCCAGATCGGCGAAGTTGGGCAGGTCCCTGCCCTGTGCGACCAGCGGCAGCGGCGTGAGGCACACCGCAGCCAGAATCAGCCATCTCAGCATTTCGTGGTTCCTCGTGATACAGCGGCGCCCGACGCGAACTGTCGGAGCTGGACGTTAAAGGCGACCTAAGCCTCCCCCTGAAGCTACTGGGTGCGCGGCGACACCGAGATCGCCATCTGCTTCACCGTTACCGCCGGCGCCTCACCGAGCACCGTCACGAGTTGATCCGAAAGCGGGCGAGTGTAGATGTTGACTGCTCCCTGCCGCGTCGGGCCTTCCGGCACCTTGCGCGTCGATGGGAGCGGCTCGATGAACACCGATACCGCAGCCAACCCGTCAGAGTACACCAGATGGGCCACGGGTGTCTGGCTGCCGGCCTTGAACCGCTTCATCTCGATGATCTTCTTGAAACCTGCCGGCTGGTCTTTCACCACCCAGCCGGTATCCGCCGGTGCGGCTGAATCAGCGCTGGGCGCCTCATGCCACCCGTCCGGGGCGGGAGGGGCCGGAACGGGGCGCACCACCGCAGCACCGATGAGAAGTTGGGTGAACACCGATTGCTCGACAACGTGGCCTTTCTCGTCGAGCATGCGCGCCTTGAGCAGCAGGCCGGTGTTGGCATCGGCCCATAGCTTGTGTCCGTAGCGGAAACCGTCGCGCGGTTCGAGCAACAGAGCTTGTGCATCGCAACCCGCGATGCGCTCCAGCTCGCCTTTCCGCAGCGAGTAGTGCTCGGTGAGATGGGCCAGCTGATCGGGCAACAGCGCAGGGAACGAATTGCGCCGGGTGCGCCGCTCCCGCTTGATTACGCGATGCTCGCCGTCAAATGTGATGATCTCGGTTTCGGTGCGGAAGATTTCCCGTTTAGGCCCGTCCAGGGTTTCGAGCTTTTCGTACTCTCCGCTGCGATCGACAAAATGTGTGATGCGGGAGCTCTCGACGTGATCACCGTGTTGATAGATGAAGGTGCCGCTGTAGTTGAGCTGGCGCGCGGCCGCCGCGATCTTCTGCAGCCACGCCAGCGCCTCGGTT
>DASPUW010000107.1:0-5710 GCA_035622675.1 Burkholderiales bacterium
TAAAAGAAGTGCCGGAGTTGAACGGGTTCTGGCTGGATGGCGCGTTCAAGCCGTCCGCGGCTGTGCATCTGGGCGTGGGCATCGGGCTGAGAGGCGGCGGGCTGATCGCACCCGCCATCCGCGACGCCGAACAAAAAAACCTGCCCGCGACGATGCAGGCATTGTCCGATCTGGTGACGCGGGCTCGCGGCGGCGCGCTGCGCAGCTCCGAGCTGTCGGATGCCACCGTGACGGTAACCAATCTCGGCGAGCAGGGCGTGGAAACCGTGTACGGCGTAATCTATCCGCCGCAGGTCGCCCTGATCGGATTCGGCAAAGTGGTCGAGCGTCCCTGGGCGGAGAACGGCGGTCTGTACGTGCGCCATTTGATCCATGCGACCTTGTGCGCCGATCATCGCGCGAGCGTCGGGCACCGAGGTGCCCTGTTCCTGGCCGCACTCGACGGTCTACTGCAGGAGCCGCAGAAGCTATGACGACTCGCGACGACATCCGCAAGGCGCTGCTCGACGCGCTCGGCAGCGTTGCCCCCGAGGCCGATTTCGATGCGCTCCGGCCGGAGCGGCCGTTGCGCGCCCAGCTCGACATCGATTCGTTCGATTTCCTGAACGTGATTCTGCGCCTGCACGAGAAGCTGGGCGTGGACATTCCGGAGGCCGACTACTCAAAGCTCGCGACGCTAACGGGCGCGCTCGACTATCTCGCGGCGCGGCTTGCGCCCGGACATATCACCTGAACCCGAAAGACAGACCATGCCAGCCAAGGCGCTTTACTTTCACGAACGCGCGCGCGAGCGCATTCTCGCAGGGGTGAACGTGCTTGCCGATGCGGTCAAGGTGACGCTCGGCCCGAGCGGGCGCAACGTGATTCTGCAGCAGTCCTATGGAGGGCCCACGGTGGCCAACTCCGGTGTGGTCGTGGCCAAAGCCATCGAGCTGCAGGATCCATTCGAAAACATGGGCGCGCAGATGGTGCGCGAGGTCGCGGCGAAAACCTCCGAGGTGGCCGGCGATGGCACGACCACGGCGACGGTGCTGGCCCAGGCTATCGTCAGAGAGGGCATGAAGTACGTGGCGGCGGGCATGAACCCCATGGACCTGAAGCGCGGCATCGACAAGGCGGTGGCGGCCGTCGTGGCCGAGCTCAAGAGGATCTCGAAACCGTGCACCGCGAGCGGCGAGATCGCGCAGGTCGGCGCCATCTCCGCCAACAACGATCGCTCTGTAGGCGAGATCATCGCGCAGGCCATGGAGAAGGTGGGCAAGGAAGGCGTCATCACGATCGAGGACGGTTCAGGTCTCGACAACGAGCTGGAGATCGTGGAAGGCATGCAGTTCGATCGGGGCTATCTGTCGCCCTACTTCATCAACAATGCGGAGAAGCATGCCGCCATCCTCGACGATCCGTACATCCTGATCCACGACAAGAAGATCTCCACCGTTGCCGAGCTGCTGCCGCTGCTCGAGGAGATCACGCGCGTGAATCGGCCCATGCTGGTCATCGCCGAAGAGGTGGAGGGCGAGGCGCTTGCCACGCTGGTGGTCAACAGCGTCCGCGGCGTGCTCAAGACCTGCGCGGTCAAGGCGCCGGGCTTCGGCGATCGGCGCAAGGCGATGCTGGAGGATATCGCGGTGCTCACCGGCGGACATGTCGTGTCGGAGGAGCTCGGGCTCAAGCTCGAGAAGGCGGGCCTCGCTGACCTGGGCCAGGCGAAGCGCATCGAGATCGACAAGGACAACACCACGATCATCCATGGCGCCGGCGATGCGAAGGCGATTCAGGCGCGCATCGCGCAGATCCGCACCGAGGCGAAAGACACCAAGAGCGACTACGATCGCGAGAAGCTGGAGGAGCGCGCGGCCAAGCTCGCGGGCGGCGTGGCGGTGGTCAAGGTGGGAGGCTCGACCGAAACCGAGATGAAGGAGCGCAAAGTGCGCGTCACGGATGCGTTGAACGCCACGCGTGCGGCGGTGGAAGAAGGCATCATGCCGGGCGGCGGCGTGGCTCCGCTGCGTGCGCGCTCCGTGCTGGAGAACCTCAAGGGCGAGAACGACGAGCAGACCGCGGGCATTCGGATCGTGCTGCGCGCGCTGGAGGAGCCGCTGCGCCAGATCGTGGCCAATGCCGGATTCGAGCCGTCGGTGGTGGTGAACGCGGTGCTGGAAGGCAGCGGGAGCTTCGGCTACAACGCCGCCAACGGCCAATACGGCGATCTGATGGCGATGGGCGTGATCGATCCCACCAAAGTCACGCGCACCGCGCTGCAGAACGCAGCCTCCGTTGCCGGGTTGATTCTCACCACCGACTGCATGGTGGCGGAGGTGCCGTTGCCCAAGCCGCCAACGCCGGGGCCCGGCGAGATGGAGATGTGAGGCGAGCACCTGCGCTGCGCGGGTAAAGCGCGGCCAAGCTCCAACGCAGCGGACAAGCGGAGGTGCAGTGCCGGTCGATGCAGGCACAGATTCCAGAGCTGCCGCGCTCGCCTATCTGGATTTGGGCTGGTCCGTTATCCCAGTCGAGTCTGGCGGTAAGCGCCCGCTTGTGCAGTGGACCGAGTTCCAGCGGCGCCGCCCGACACCGGCCGAGGTGAATGCGTGGTTCGGGCACTGGCCGGATGCCAACGTCGGAATCGTTACCGGCGCTGTGTCGGGCATCGTTGTGCTCGACGTGGACAGCCGGCACGGCGGAACGCTCAGCCTCGCGCAGCTCGACCTCGAGCTCGGCCCGCTGCCGATGACGGTCGAGGCGGGTACCGGCGGAGGTGGCCGTCATCTGTATTTTCTGCATCCCGGCGGGAGGGTGCCGAACCGCGTTAGCCTGCGACCGGGAATCGATCTGCGCGGCGATGGCGGCTGCGTCGTGGCGCCCCCGTCCCTGCATCCCAGCGGTCGCCGTTACACATGGATGCTCGGCCACGCGCCGCACGCGATCGAGTTATCGGTGTTTCCCGAGTGGCTGCTGTCCCAGCCGCTGGGCGGAACCGGCCACTCTCTCGCGCACTGGAGGCGCCTGGTGCGCGACGGTGTCGCACAAGGCGAGCGCAACAGCACGCTGGCTTCGCTCACCGGCCACCTTCTGAGGCGTGGGGTGGATCCGGAGGTTGCGCTCGAATTGCTGCTTGGGTGGAACCGCTTCCGATGCCGTCCTCCGCTGACCGACGAAGAGGTGGCCAGCGTGGTTGAGAGCATCGCGCGGGTGCGTGCGCGCGAGGCGGCGGAAGGCAAGGACTGAGGCGAGTTCGCACGACCGCGAAATCGACCGATGCTCGAGATCGACGGTGCGCACGGCGAGGGCGGCGGGCAGTTGTTGCGCACGGCCCTGGCGCTGTCTGCGGTCACCGGACGGGCAACGCGTGTGTACAACATCCGCGCCCGGCGCGATAAGCCGGGGCTCGCCCCTCAGCACTTGGCTGCGGCACGCGCGTTGACCGCTCTGTGCGGCGCCACCGTCGAAGGTCTGATGCTGCGTTCGCAGGAGATTTCCTTTTCGCCAGGCCCGGTGCGAGGCGGCCAATACCGCGTCGACGTTGGTACGGCCGGTAGCGTGACGCTCATCCTCCAGGCGCTGCTGCCGGTCATGATCGCCGCTGCTCTGGACTTCGAGGTGAGCGTGACGGGCGGCACCGATGTGCCTGCGGCTCCGCCGGTCGACTATCTGCGCGAAGTGCTGCTCATGCATCTCGCGCGCATGGGCGCGCACGTCGAAGCCACCATCGTGCGGCGCGGCTACTATCCGGCCGGTGGCGGTGAAGTCAAGGTGCAGGTGCGTCCCGCGAAGCTTCGGCCTTATGGGATCGATACCGCGGGCGCGCTGCTCGAAGTTGCGGGCCTCGCGCATGTCGCTCGCCTGCCTGCGCACATTGCGACGCGGATGCGCGACGCCGTCGTATCGCGGCTATCCGCGCATGCCGGAGCCACGCTGCGAATCGAAGAGCGCGTTATACCCGACGACCAGGCGGGTGGCCCAGGCGGTGCTGTCGTGGCATGGGCGAGTTGCGCACACTCGGTCCTCGGCGCCGGGCGCGTGGCCGAACGCGGCAAGCGCGCGGAGGATCTGGGGGCAGCCGTGGGTGAGGAATTGCGCGCGGACTTGAAAAGCGGCACCGGCGTCGACGTGCACGCGGCTGACCAGCTGCTTGTGTACCTAGCGCTGGCCGCTGGCGGGTCGCTCAGCGCTCGAACGTTGTCCAGGCACGCTCAGACGGGAATATGGCTGATCGAGCAGTTTCTTCCGGTGCGCTTCACGACAGTAAACCGGGAGCGACTCGTGCATGTCAGCGTCGCGCCAGCTTGACCCGGCCTTACTTGGACAGCCACGCTCTCAGCTCCTTCAGGCTGCGCGTGTTGAGCACGTCCTTCTTTTCCAGCCACCCGCGCCGCGCCTGCCCAACGCCGAAGCGCAGCATGCCGAACTCATACGTGCTGTGCGCGTCGGAGTTGATGGATACCAGCGCGCCCTCCTGCTTCGCCATCTGGCAGTAGATGTCCAGCAGGTCGAGGCGTTCGGGATGGGCATTGAGCTCGAGCGCGATTTTCTTCGCCTTGGCTTTGCGGATGATCTTCTGCATGTCCACGTCGTAGGGCTCGCGCTCGTCGATCAAGCGGCCGAGAGGGTGCGCGAGAATGGCGACGACCGGGTTGTCGAGCGCCGCCAGGATGCGCTGCGTCTGCTTCGCGCGCGGGAGGTCGAATCGGCTGTGCACCGCCGCCACCACGACGTCCAAGTGCGCGAGCACGGAATCGGGCAGATCCAAGGTGCCGTCCTCGAGAATGTCGACCTCGATGCCTTTGAGCACCGTGATGCCGTCGAGCTCGCGATTGAGCCGGTCGATCTCGGCGCCCTGCTTGACGAGGCGGATCGCATCAAGGCCGCGCGCCACTGTCAGCCGCTGTGAGTGCTCCGTGATCGCGACGTATTCCAGACCCGCAGCCTGGGCCGCCTTTGCCATCTCTCGGATGGTGTTGTGCCCGTCGCTCGCTTTCGAGTGCGCGTGCAGGTCGCCTCGCAGATCCGACAGCTCGATCAGTTGAGGCAGGGTTCCCGCGAGCGCTGCCTCCACCTCGCCGCGATCTTCGCGCAGCTCCGGCGCAATCCACGGCAATCCGACCGCCTCGTAGACGGATTCCTCGGTCTCCCCGGCAATGCGCCGGTCGCCATCGAAGACGCCGTACTCGTTCATCTTGAAGCCCTTGTCCTGCGCAATGCGGCGTATGGCGATGTTGTGCGCCTTCGATCCGGTGAAGTAGACCAGCGCCGCGCCGTAGCTCTCCTTTGGGATGATGCGCACGTCGACTTGAATGCCGGCTTTCAGCACGACGCTGCCGCGCGTCGGACCGCTCGCGAGGACTTCCTTCACCTCCTCATAGGCCGTAAAGCGGCCCATCGCCTGGCCGGCATCCCTGGCGATGACGATGAGATCGATGTCACCCACGGTTTCGCGCATGCGGCGGAAGCTGCCTGCGATGTCCACACGCTCGATACCCCTTCCGCGGCGCATGTGGGCGGCGAAACCCTCGGCGTACTGCGCCGCGACCGCGAGCTTGAACCGGTGCGTCTGGGACAAGTGGGCTTGCGCTGCCTCGACGATCTTCTCTTCAGTCTTCTCGCCGAACCCGGGAAGCTCCTGGATGCGGCCCTCGCGCGCAGCTTTGAGCAGTTGTTCGAGCGTCTGAATCTTGAGATCGCGCCACAACACCCTGACCCGTTTGGGGCC
>DASPUW010000108.1:0-3973 GCA_035622675.1 Burkholderiales bacterium
CCCGCCTTCACCGTCACGTCCAGCCCGGCTTCCTTGTAGAAGCCCTTGTCCTTGGCCACGTAGTAGCCCGCGAACTGCGCCTGCGTGACCCACTTCAGCTGCAGCGTGAGCTTGTCCTGTGCCGACGCCAGCCCCGAAACCACCGCCCCTGTCACTGCGACAATCACTGTCAGTTTCTTCATCTTGGTCTCCGTCTTGTGGCCCGCATCCGAAATTACGCGCGGTAGGAAGGATGCCAGAAGGTCGCGGCTCGTTCCACCAGCGCGATCACACCATAGAACATCGATCCGGCCAGCGCCGCGATCGCAATCACCGCCCAGACCACGTCGACATTCAGACGGGCAACCTCAGCGCTGATGCGGAACCCCAGACCCAGGATCGGCGAGCCGAAGAACTCGGCAACGATAGCCGCAATGAGTGCCAGCGTCGAATTGATCTTCATCGCATTGAACACGAACGGCAGCGCCGCCGGCAGACGCAGCTTCATCAGCGTCTGGGCATAGCTGGCAGCGTAGGAGTGCATCAGGTCGCGCTGCATGGCGTCGGCGGCCGCCAGGCCCGTCAGCGTGTTGACCAGCATCGGGAAGAATGTCACCACGACCACGACGGCCGCCTTCGAATGCCAGTCGAAGCCGAACCACATCACCAGGATCGGCGCGATCCCCACGATTGGCACGGCGCTCACCAGCCCGCTCAACGGCAACAAGCCGCGCCCCAGAAACGGGACGCGATCGGCGATCACCGCGACTAGAAAACCGGCGCCGCAGCCTATCGCGTAACCAGCCAGCACCGCCTTCAGAAAAGTCTGCCGGAAGTCGAGCCAGAAAACATCGAATTGCGTGGCAAGCACGTGCCCTACCTGGCTGGGCGCCGGCAGCAGGACTTGAGGCACCGCGAAACCCACCACCAGCACCTGCCAAAGATAGAGCAGCGCGACGCCGAACAGCGCCGGCGCAACCAGGGCACCGGCACCGCGGCCCGGCAAACGCGAGAACATCGACAGCATTCGCCACACAGCGAAAGTCCACCCGGCGAGGAACAGCCAGATGCCCGGCGCAGCGGCTCCAAATGGTCCCGGACCATCCAGCAGCATCAGCGGTACCGCCGCTCCAACGACCACGGTGATGAGACCCACTGCAACCCCGGCTCGCGCATCCCACCGGGACCCTGCGCCGAGTATTGCCGCCAGCGCACAGACCAGCGTGGCCGGCCGTGCGAGCCAGCTGCCACCCACCGGTGCGACGAAGCTCGCGGCCATAAGCGCGGCCGCCGCGAGCCGAGTCCCGAGCTGCGTCACGTGGGGCGCCCCATGTGGCGTGCAACCAGGCGTTCGGCGACGCCAACCAGCGCAACCAGAGCCACACCGACGATCGAAGCCATGATCAAGGCCGACCAGATCTGAATGGTCTGCCCGTAATACGAACCGCTCAGCAGGCGAGCACCCAGTCCAGCCTGGGCACCGGTCGGAAGCTCGCCCACGATCGCGCCCACCAGGCTGGTTGCGATCGCCACCTTCAGGCTCGCGAACAGGAAATCCGTGGCCGCTGGCCAGCGGAGCTTGTGCAGCACCTGTGCGTGGCTCGCGCTGTAACTGCGCATGAGATCAAGCTGGAGCGGATCGGGCGAACGCAGGCCTTTCACCATCCCGATCGTGACCGGAAAGAAGCACAGGTACATCGAGATCACCGCCTTGGGAAACAGCCCCACGAAGCCCAGGCTTCCCAGCACGACAACAACCATCGGGGCGATCGCCAGGATCGGCACAGTCTGCGATGCGATGATCCAGGGCAGCAGGCTGCGGTCGAGCACGGGCGAGTGCACGATACCGACCGCGAGAAGCACGCCAAGGACGGTGCCGAAGACAAAGCCGAGCAGGGTCGCCGACACCGTGACTCCGGCGTGGTAGACCAGGCTGCGCTTGCTGTCGATCGGCGTCTCGAACACGGTCTCGACGAAGTTGTGCGCGATCTGATGCGGCGCCGGCAGCACCGGCCGCTCCATCGACCAGCTCGCCTCGATCAGCTGCCGTGCATTCCAGGACTTTCCGTCGCTCTCGAAACGCTCCACGACCTGAGGGGCGTTGAGCCAGACCGCGGCTGCGTACCAAACGGCGATGAGCAACGCGAGGATGGCCGCGACAGGCACGATGCGATGACCAATACCGGTGATTGGCGGCGCAGCCAAGAGCACCGCCTCAGTCGTCATAGCTGTGGCCGGCGCGAAGCGCTTGCCGGACGCGATGGGCCACGTCGAGGAAGCGCGTGGTCTCGCGCACATCGAGGCGTCGTCCGGCCGGCAGGTCGTTGCCGATGATCTCCAAAATGCGTCCGGGTCTCGGGCTCATCACCACGATCCGGTTGGACAGGAACACCGCCTCCGAAATGGAGTGCGTGACGAACACGACGGTCTTTCCGGTCTGCTCCCACAGCCGGAGCAGCTGGTCGTTCAGATGGTCGCGCGTAATCTCGTCGAGCGCCCCGAACGGTTCGTCCATCAGCAGCAGCTCGGGCTCAAACGCGAGGGCGCGCGCAATCGACACGCGCTGCTGCATGCCTCCCGACAGCTGCCAGGGAAATTTGCGCTCGAACCCGGCCAGTCCAACCATCGACAGATAGCGCGCTGCGCGCGCCTTGCGTTCCGACGCCGGCATGCCGATGATCTCGAGAGGCAGCATGACGTTGCGCTGCACGCTGCGCCAGGCGTACAGCGCGGGGGCCTGGAACACATAGCCATATGCCCGGTTCAGGCGTGCCGCCAGAGCGGAAACGCCGTTCACGGCGACGTGTCCCGCGCTCGGTGCTTCCAGATCCGCGATCACTCGCAGCAACGTGGTCTTGCCGCACCCGGACGGGCCGATGAGGGATACGAATTCGCCGCGGCGGATGGTGAGATCGATGTCGTCGAGCGCTACGACCGGAGCGTCGGCGGTCTCAAAGGTCAAAGACAGGCCGCGGATCTCGATGGCGACGGCGCCAGGCGCATCGCCCATCGACGATTCGGCAGGCGCGCCAAGTGCAGCGAGCGCGGCGGAACCCGCGTCAGAGGTGGACACAGGTCCGGCGTCAGCCCCGCTCCGAAACCGGTAGACGCCGCGGGTTGCGCGGATCGTGGTTCCAGTCGACCACTGGCTGGCCGGTGTCGACCTCGACCATGGTGATGCAGCCCGGCACCGGGCAGACGTGGTAGCAGAGGTTGCAGCCGACGCATTCCGCGTCGATCACCTCGTAGCGGCGCTTGCCGTCGACGCGCAGAGCGGCGATCGCCTGATGCGCCGTGTCTTCGCACGCGATGTGACACAGCCCGCATTGAATGCAGGAGGTCTGATCGATGCGCGCGATGATCTTGTAATTCATGTTGAGATACTGCCAGTCAGTCACGTTCGGAACCGCCTTGCCGACGAAGTCGCGCGGGCTCGCGTAGCCCTTCTCGTCCATCCAGTTGCTCAACCCGTCGATCATGTCCTCGACGATCTTGAACCCGTAGTGCATCGCGGCGGTACACACCTGCACGGTACTTGCGCCGAGCGCCATGAACTCGGCTGCATCGCGCCACGTGGCGATACCGCCGATCCCCGACAGCGGCAGCCCAGTGCAGTCCGGATCGCGTGCGATCTCCGCCACCATGTGCAGCGCGATCGGCTTGACGGCCGGCCCGCAGTAGCCGCCATGCGTCCCTTTGCCGTCGACGGTGGGCGTAGGGGCCATGCGGTCGAGATCGACGGAGATGATCGAGCTCACCGTGTTGATGAGCGACACCCCGTCGGCGTCACCGCGCCGCGCCGCGCGAGCGGGCCCGAGGATATTGGTCACGTTGGGCGTAAGCTTGACGATCACGGGCATGCGCGTGTGCTCTTTGCACCAGCGTGTCACCATCTCGACGTAATCGGGCACTTGCCCCACGGCCGAGCCCATGCCGCGCTCGCTCATGCCGTGCGGGCATCCAAAGTTGAGCTCGACGCCGTCCGCGCCGGTGT